>NZ_JAPNUG010000007.1:0-68106 GCF_036631435.1 Ralstonia sp. 1B3
GTTTCAACAGCACGATCAACAGCCTCATCTTCAAGAACGACGCCGTCCGCGGCGCGCTGGTCGACGGCCAGCCGATCGACGCCGACCTTGTGGTCGTGGCGCTGGGCAGCTACAGCACGCCGTTCCTGAAGAATCTGGTGAACGTGCCGGTCTACCCGCTCAAGGGTTTCTCAATCACCGTACCGATGACGGATGCGGAGAAGAGCCCCGTGTCGACCATCCTGGACGAGACCTACAAAGTGGCCGTGACGCGCTTCGACGACCGCATCCGCGTGGGCGGCATGGCGCAGATCGTCGGCTACGACAAGCGCCTCGACCCGGGCAAGCGCAAGACGCTGGAGTTCGTGGTCAACGATCTGTTCCCCGGTGCCGGTGATGTGTCGCGCGCGTCGTTCTGGACCGGCCTGCGCCCGATGACGCCGGACGGCACGCCGATCGTCGGCCAGACGCCCGTGCGCGGCCTGTGGCTCAACACGGGGCACGGCACGCTGGGTTGGACCATGGCATGCGGCTCGGGCAAGCTGCTGTCGGATCTGGTGTCGGGGCGCTCACCTGCCATCCGCTCCGATGACCTCTCGGTGTATCGCTATCTGGGCGGCACGCCGACGCCCGCAACCAAGCCTGCGCTGGCCTGATCGCCTGCGCTGCATGCAATGAAAAAGGGAGGCCGAAGCCTCCCTTTTTTGTCCTGCTGGTGCCGCTCAGAACTGGACTTCCGGCACCGCGCCGATCGTCTCGCCGCCGGTCAGGATCGACTGTGCGATACCCGGCGCCTGCGTGAGCAACACGTCTGCAAACACGCGCGCTGTGGCGATCTTCGCGCCGTAGAAGTTCGGATCTTCGCTTTCGCGGTCGATGGCCACCAGCAGCGCACGCGCCATCTGCCAGCCCGACAGCACGATGCCGCACAGCCGCAGATAAGGCACGCTGCCCGCAAACACGGCGTTCGGCTGCGCCTTGGACTGCTCGACCACAAAGCGCACCACCGATTCGAGCGCCTCGCGGCCCGCCGCCAGACGTGCACGCATCGCGTCGCAATGCGCACCGCCCTTCGCCGCCAGGGCCGCTTCCACCTTGGCGATTTCCGCGCAGATGCCCAACGCCACCGCGCCACCGTCACGCACCGTTTTGCGGCCGATCAGGTCGTTGGCCTGGATGGCCGTGGTGCCTTCGTAGATCGGCAGGATGCGCGCATCGCGATAGAACTGCGCGGCGCCCGTCTCTTCGATAAAGCCCATGCCGCCGTGCACCTGCACGCCCAGGCTCGTCACGTCGATCGACATCTCGGTGCTCCAGCCCTTCACGATCGGCACCAGGAATTCGTACAGCGCTGCGTTCTGCTTGCGTGCAGCGTCGTCGGCAGCGTGATGGCCGGCATCACACGCAGCAGCAGCCACATAGGCCAGCGCACGCGCGCCTTCCGTCATGGCACGCATCGTCAGCAGCATGCGCTTGACGTCCGGGTGGTGAATGATCGGCACGGCCTTGGCAGCAGAGCCATCCACCGGGCGGCTCTGCACACGCTCGCGCGCATAGGCCACGGCCTTTGGTACGCGCGCTCCGACACGCCAATGCCCTGCATGCCCACCGCATAACGCGCCGCGTTCATCATGATGAACATGTATTCCAGGCCGCGATTTTCTTCGCCGACCAGCGTCCCGATCGCGCCGCCGTTATCGCCAAATTGCAGCACGGCCGTCGGGCTCGCCTTGATGCCAAGCTTGTGTTCGATCGACACGCAGTGCGCATCGTTGCGCGCGCCCAGCGAACCATCTGCATTGACCATGAACTTCGGCACCACAAACAGCGAGATCCCTTTCACGCCTTCCGGTGCGCCCGGCGTGCGCGCCAGCACGAGATGGACGATGTTCTCGGCCATGTCGTGCTCGCCCCAGGTGATGAAGATCTTCGTGCCGAAGATTTTGAACGTGCCGTCGCCCACCGGCTCGGCGCGCGTGCGCACAAGTGCCAGGTCGGAGCCCGCCTGGGGTTCGGTCAGGTTCATCGTGCCGGTCCATTCGCCCGAGATGAGCTTGGGGACGAAAAGCTGTTTCTGCTCTTCCGTGCCGGCCGTCAACAACGCCTCAATGGCGCCATCCGTGAGCAACGGGCACAGCGCGAACGACAGGTTCGCCGCGTTCAGCATTTCGATACACGCCGTGGCGATCAGCTTCGGCAGGCCCTGGCCGCCGTATTCCACCGGATGCTGCACGCCCTGCCAGCCGCCTTGGCCGAACTGCGCGAACGCCTCCTTGAAACCCGCGGTGGCGGTGACGACGCCGTCCTTCCAGCTGCTCGGGTTACGGTCGCCTTCCACATTCAGCGGCGCAACGACTTCACCGGTAAAGCGCGCGCTTTCTTCCAGCACGGCCTGCGCCGTGTCAGCGGTGGCGTCTTCAAAACCGGGCAGCTTGGCGACGTTGTCCAGGCCGGCCAGTTCGTTCATCACGAACAGCATGTCCTTGACGGGGGCTTGATAGGTCATGTCTCTCTCCAACTCTCGTTAAGCGCGATCAGGACAGCGCCGCATCGGGTCGTGACGCGCTCTCCTGATGGCGCTTGCGTAAAAAAGCCGTTTCCAAACAGGTCGGAAACGGCTTTGCGTCGGGCATTGCGGCGCACCTTAACCAAGGCACGCCGCACGGTGAAATCAGCCCAGTGCGGTCACCAGCTCCGGCACGACGGCGTTCAGGTCGCCCACGAGGCCGTAGTCCGCCACCTGGAAGATCGGAGCTTCCGGATCCTTGTTGATCGCCACGATCACCTTCGAATCCTTCATGCCAGCCAAGTGCTGGATCGCGCCCGAGATACCCACGGCGATGTACAGCTGCGGCGCGACGATCTTGCCGGTCTGGCCGACCTGGTAGTCGTTGGGCACGAAGCCGGCGTCCACTGCGGCACGCGAGGCGCCCAGCGCTGCGCCCAGCTTGTCGGCCAGCGGCGTCAGCACCTTGGTGTAGTTCTCGCCCGAGCCCACGCCGCGGCCACCCGACACGATGATCTTCGCGGCGGTCAGTTCCGGCGGTCGCTCTTCGTCACTTCGCGCGAGACGAATTGCGAGATGCCGGCGTCAGCCACGGCGGTCAGGCTTTCGGTTGCAGCCGAGCCACCGGTGGCGGCAGCGGGGTCGAATGCCGTGCCGCGCACGGTGATCACCTTCACCTTGTCGGTCGATTGCACGGTGGCAATCGCGTTGCCGGCGTAGATCGGGCGCTCGAAGGTGTCCGGGCCGTCGACCTTGGTGATGTCGGACAGCTGGGCCACGTCCAGCTTGGCGGCCACACGCGGCAGGATGTTCTTGCCGTAGGCGGTGGCGGGCGCCAGGATGTGGCTGTAGTTACCGGCAACGGCCAGGGCCTGCTCGGCGACGTTCTCGGCCAGGCCATCGGCAAACTGCGGGGCGTCGGCTACCAGCACCTTGGTCACGCCGGCGATCTGCGCGGCGGCCTGTGCAGCCGCGCCGCAGCCAGCGCCGGCCACCAGCACGTGGACATCACCGCCGCATTGGGCGGCGGCCGTCACGGTGTTCAGTGTCGCGGCCTTGATGGATTGATTGTCGTGTTCAGCAATAACGAGTGCGGTCATCTTGATCTGCCTGTTCGGTGTGCGTGAAGTTGCGTGCGTTGCGGGAGGGTTACAAACCCGCCGCTTACAGCACCTTGGCTTCCGTCTTGAGCTTGGACACCAGCGTGGCCACGTCGGGCACCATCACGCCGGCGCTGCGCTTGGCGGGCTCGACCACCTTCAGCGTCTTCAGGCGCGGTGCAACGTCCACGCCCAGGTCTTCCGGCTTGACCGTGTCGAGCTGCTTCTTCTTCGCCTTCATGATGTTCGGCAGCGTGACGTAGCGCGGCTCGTTCAGGCGCAGGTCGGTGGTGACCACGGCCGGCAGCTTGACCGACAGGGTTTCCAGGCCGCCGTCCACTTCACGCGTGACCGAAGCCTTGCCGTCAGCAATCTGCACCTTCGAAGCAAACGTAGCTTGGGGCAGGCCTGCCAGCGCAGCCAGCATCTGGCCGGTCTGGTTGGCATCGTCGTCAATCGCCTGCTTGCCGAGGATGATCAGCTGCGGCTGTTCCTTGTCGACCAGCGCCTTGAGCAGCTTGGCGACGGCCAGCGGCTGCAGTTCTTCAGCGGTTTCAACGAGAATGCCGCGGTCGGCGCCGATGGCCATGGCGGTGCGCAGGGTTTCCTGGCACTGCGTCACGCCGCACGACACGGCGATCACTTCGGTAGCGACGCCCGCTTCCTTCAGGCGGACCGCCTCTTCCACAGCGATCTCGTCGAACGGGTTCATGCTCATCTTGACGTTGGCAAGATCGACACCGCTGCCGTCCGTCTTCACGCGAACCTTCACGTTGTAATCGATCACGCGCTTGACTGCGACCAGGACTTTCATGCGCTCACTCCACTAATTGATAAGACGATTTTGCAAAACGCCGGCCATTATAAGGGGGCCGGTCGCCCGCGTAATTTTTCCGAACGGTCGTGCTATTTTAACCGCGAAAATTTGCCGGACGCCAGTTAAACGTCCGGCAATCTGTTTGGTAGAACCCTCTACCGGATCACCGAAGGATCACGAAGTGGTTACCAAGCCACAATCACCGCATCTTTGTACTTCGTCTTGACGAAGGACTTCACGGCGTCGGAATGATACGCCTTCACGAGCTTGGCGACCCAGGGTTGATCCTTGTCGGCCACGCGGATGGCGATCACGTTGGCATACGGGCCCTTCGGGTTTTCGATGGCGATGCCGTCCTTGGTCGGGTCCAGGCCGGCCTTTTCAGCGTAATTGCCGTTGATGGCGGCGGCATCCAGATCATCCAGCGAGCGAGGCAGCTGCGCGGCGTCGAGCTCGACGAACTTCAGCTTCTTCGGGTTATCAGCCACGTCGCGCGGCGAAGCCTTGAAACCGGCGTTCGGCTTGAGCTTGATCACGCCTTGCGATTGCAGCAGCAGTAGCGCGCGGCCGCCGTTGGTCGGGTCGTTCGGCAGACCGAAGCGCGCGCCGTCCTTCAACTCCTTCAGCGACTTGATCTTCTTGGAGTAGATGCCCATCGGGAAGGTGATGGTCTGACCGACACTCACGAACTTGTAGCCGCGCGTGGCGATCTGGTCATCCAGATACGGCTGGTGCTGATAGCTGTTGGCGTCCAGGTCACCGGCAGCCAGGGCCGCGTTGGGCTGAATGTAATCGTTGAATTCGACGATCTGGAGCTTCAGGCCGTCCTTCTCGGCAACCTTCTTCACCTCTTCCATGATCTCGGCGTGCGGACCGGCGGTCACGCCGATCTTGATCGGCTTGCTTTGCGCGAGCGCGCTGCCTGCGACCAGTGCCAATGCGGCGCCAAGGCTCGCGGACCATTGCAGCAGTTGACGGCGATTCATTGTGTTTCCTCGTTGTGTCTGTCGATTGAGTGATTAACGGTGGCTCAGGCGGCGCACGAGCCAATCGCCCGCCGATTGCACCGCCTGCACAAAGACGATCAGGATGACGACAACCGCCAGCATGATGTCCGATTCATAGCGCTGATAGCCGTAGCGGATACCCAGGTCGCCCAGGCCGCCGCCAATGGTGCCCGCCATCGCCGAGTAGCCGACAAGGCTGACGAAGGTGATCGTCAGGCCGGCGAGGATGCCCGGCATCGCTTCAGGCAGCAGCACCTTGTAGACGAGCTGACCGGTCGTCGCGCCCATCGATTGCGCCGCTTCGATCAGGCCACGGTCGACCTCGCGCAGCGCAGTCTCGACCAGACGGGCAACAAACGGAATCGCAGCAATCGTCAGCGGGACGATGGCCGCGGCGGTGCCGATGGACGAGCCGGCCAGCAAGCGCGTGAACGGAATCACCGCGACCAGCAGGATGATGAACGGCACCGACCGCACGGCATTGACGACGAGGCCGGCCACGCGATTGAACGCCGGTGCCGACAACACGCCGCCCGCAGTCGTCAGATACAGCAGCACGCCCAGCGGCACGCCGAACAGCGCGCCAATGCCACCGGACACGCCCACCATCGCAAGCGTTTCCCAGAAGGCGGGCAAAAACAGATCGGTCAGGTCAGACCACATGATTGATCTCCTCGACCACCACGCCTTGTTCGCGCAGGAAGTTCATCGCGTTGTTGATGTCGGCGGTATCGCCCGATGCCAGGATCGCCAGCGAGCCGAACGCCTGGCCCTGAATCTCGTCGATATGGCCGTGCAGGATGTTGAAATCGAGCCCGTAGTTGCGGATCGCCTGCGCCAACACCGGCTGGTCCACGCCTGCGCCGGTAAAGGCCAGGCGGAACAGGTGGTCACGGCCGCCTTGCTCACGTGCGGTGAGGCGGCTTTCGACACGCGCCAGAACGGTGGGCGGCAGCTCTTGCGAGATCACCTCGCCGATGAGCGCGCGCGTCACGTCATGCTTGGGTTGCAGGAACACATCGATGACGCGGCCCAGTTCGACCACGCGGCCGGCGTCCAGCACCGCCACCCGGTCGCACACCTGCTTGATGACTTCCATCTGGTGCGTGATCAGCACGATGGTCAGACCAAGCTCGCGATTGATCTTGCGCAGCAGGTCCAGAATCGAGCGCGTCGTCTCCGGGTCGAGCGCGGAGGTTGCCTCGTCGGAGAGCAGCACATCCGGCTGGCTCGCAAGCGCGCGCGCAATGCCGACGCGCTGCTTCTGGCCACCGGAAATCTGCGCGGATAGCGGTCCTTGTGCGCGGACAGGCCCACCAGTTCGAGCAGCGGCAAGACGATCTCGCGGATGCGTTCGCGCGATGTGCCGGCCAACTCCAGCGGCAAGGCCACGTTGTCGTACACGGTGCGCGACGACAGCAAATTGAAGTGCTGGAAGATCATGCCGATCTTGCGGCGCGCCTGGCGCAGCCCATCGGCGTTCAGTGCAGTGAGTTCCTGCCCCGCCACGGTGACGGTGCCGGCGGTCGGCCGATTCAGCAGGTTGATGACACGGACCAGCGTGCTCTTGCCCGCGCCGCTACGGCCGATGATGCCGAAAATCTCGCCCCGATTGATGGTCAGGTCGACGTCGCGCAGCGCGTGGACGTCATGGCCGCCCGCTCCCCGAAAGTGCTGCGATATCCCCTTAAGTTCGATCATGCGTACAGACAAAAACGGCAACCGCCCTGTTTCGAGGCCGTTGCCGTCTCTTTTTTGTTGGAATGAGGCGCTAGTGTAAGGCAGGCCCTACATGCGAGGAACGATTCTTTAACGATGTCTTTATTACTTTTTCAAATGACATCGACGAATCGTCATCGTTCAGCGCTTAAAGCTCGGCCAGCGCCTTGACGTGCGCCACGACGCTGCGGCCGAGCGCGCTGAGGTTGTAACCGCCTTCCAGGCAGCTGACGATGCGGCCCTTGGCATGCGTGCGGGCCACCTGCATGAGCTGCTGCGTGATCCAGGCGTAGTCCGCCTCGACCAGGCCCATCTGGCCCAGATCATCTTCGCGGTGCGCATCGAAGCCTGCGGAGATGAACAACATCTCGGGCCGGAACGCGTCGAGGCGCGGCAACCAGATCGTTTCCACCACCTCGCGCACGGTCAGGCCATTGGTGTACGCCGGCAGCGGGATGTTGACCATGTTGGCCGCCACCGCCTCGGTGCCGGAATATGGATAGAACGGGTGCTGGAAGATGCTGCACATCAGCACGCGCGGCTCGTCGATAAATGCCGCTTCGGTGCCATTGCCGTGGTGCACGTCAAAGTCGACGATCGCCACGCGCTGCAAGCCGTGATGCTCCAGCGCATGGCGCGCGGCCACGGCCACGTTGTTAAAAAGCAGAAGCCCATCGCGCGGCCGGGCTCGGCATGGTGGCCAGGCGGGCGGACGCTGCAGAAGGCATTTTCCAGTTCGCCGGCGATGACCTTGTCGGTGGCATCCACCGCGGCACCCGCGGCCAACACTGCGGCCATGTATGTGTGCGGGTTCATCGAGGTGTCGGGATCGATCGGCATGTAGCCGGCAATCGGCACACTGGCCACCAGCTCGCGCACGTACTCGGTGCGATGTACGCGGCACAGCTGCGCCTCGGTCGCGGGAGGCGCTTCGCATGGAACGAGCAGGTCGTCGATCCGGCTGGCGATGAGCTGGTCTTCGATCGCGCGCAGGCGGTCCGGGCATTCGGGATGATGCGGGCCCATCTCGTGCCGGAGGAATTCGGGATGCGTGTAGAGGCCGGTCGCCATGTTGTTGTGATCCGGTGTGCTTCAGTGTCTCCAGCCGCTACGTTAGCACGGCTGTGCGACAACGCCGCGCGCCCGGGCGATCCCACAGACGCATCCGCTACAATGCCCGATCCCGTTTGAAGCCCGCCCATGAGCCAATCGCCTTCTTTCCGTCGTCCCATATTGCGCGCCCTGGTGGCTGGCGCAGCGCTCTCCGCGCTCTCCTTCCCGGCACTCTCGCTGGCTGCCAAGAAGGCCGCCAAATCGCCCAAGCGCCGCGTCGCGGTGCATGAAGAAGAGATCGACCCCGATCGTTATCGCAACAATCCGCAAACGCAGGCCTTCATCGGCATGCTCGTCGCGCAGTACAACTTTGACCGGACGTCGCTCGATACGCTGTTTGCCGGCACGGCTTATTCCGCCACGGTGGCGCGCCTGATCCTGCCGCCGGCCACGCCGGCGCGTCGCAGTTGGACAGCCTATCGCGGCCGCTTCATCGAACCCATCCGGATTGGCGCCGGCGTACGCTTCTGGCAGCAATACGGCGACACACTGCGGCGCGCCGAAAACGAATTCGGCGTGCCGGCCGACGTGATCGTGGGCATCCTGGGCGTCGAGACCATCTACGGCCGCGACATGGGCAACTTCCGCGTGATGGATGCGCTGTCCACGCTGGCCTTCGACTACCCCGACACGCCCAACCGCGAAGACCGCAGCACGATGTTCCGCAACCAGTTGAAAGATTTCCTGCTCTGGTGCCGGGACACGGGCACGGACACGTTTTCGGTCCTGGGTTCGTATGCGGGCGCAGTCGGCATTCCGCAGTTCATGCCGACCAGCATCCGCGAATACGCCATCGATTACGACCGCGACGGCCACATCGATCTGCGCAACAGCGCGGTGGACGCCATCGGCAGCGTCGCGCGATTCCTTCAGATGCACGGCTGGGAGCCGAACCGCCCCGTGATGTGGAACATTGCCCGCGATGCCGACAGCCAGGGCATTGCGGCCGCCGCTGCAGACGGCCAGCCGTATCCAGGCATGACACTATCCAGGCTCACACGCGCCGGCCTGGCGCTGGCTCCGGGTGTCGATGTCGCTCGCGAGCAGGAAACCGAAGTGCTGATGATCGATCTGCCCACACCTGGTCAACCGACCGAGTACCGTGTCGGCCTACGCAACTTCTACGTCCTGACGCGCTACAACCGCAGCTTCTTCTACGCGGCCGCGGTGTACGAGCTGGGCCAGGCCGTGCGGCAGGCGATGCAGGGTTGATGGCCGTCAGCGCAAATGAAAAAGCGCAGCTTTGGCTGCGCTTTTTTAATGGCGATGCGGCGTCCCGTCAGGCAGGGAAGACGCCCGTCGACAGGTAACGATCGCCCCGGTCGCACACCACGAAAACGATCGTGGCGTTCTCGACTTCCTCAGCTACACGCAGCGCCACGCACAACGCGCCGGCCGCGGAGATTCCGCAGAAGATCCCTTCTTCGCGAGCCATGCGACGTGCCATGTGTTCGGCGTCGGACTGGCTCACCGGCTCGGTGCGATCGATGTACTTGGGATCGTAGATCTTCGGCATGTACGCTTCGGGCCACTTGCGGATCCCTGGGATGCGTGAACCCTCTTCCGGCTGCGCGCCGATGATCTGGATCTCGGCGTTCTTCTCTTTCAGGAAGCGCGAGACGCCGGTAATCGTGCCCGTCGTGCCCATCGCCGAAACGAAATGTGTGATGCGGCCTTCGGTGTCGCGCCACAGTTCAGGGCCGGTGGTCTCGTAGTGCGAGAGCGGGTTGTCGGGGTTCGCAAACTGATCGAGGATGACGCCCTTGCCTTCCTTCTCCATCGCGTCGGCCAAGTCGCGAGCGTATTCCATCCCGCCCTTGACTGGCGTCAGGATGATCTCTGCGCCGTAAGCCGCCATGCTCTGGCGGCGCTCCACCGACAGGTCTTCCGGCATGATCAGCACCATCTTGTAGCCGCGCACGGCGGCAGCCATGGCCAGCGCAATGCCGGTATTGCCCGACGTCGATTCGATCAGCGTATCGCCCGGCTTGATGCGGCCTCGCGCTTCAGCGCGCTTGATCATGGACAGCGCTGGGCGGTCCTTAACCGAGCCGGCCGGGTTATTGCCCTCAAGTTTGCCGAGGATGACATTGCCGCGGCGCGCGTTGCCTTCGCCGGGAATGCGTTGGAGCTGAACCAGCGGTGTGTTGCCGATGGTGTCTTCGATGGTGAGGTAGGCCATGATGCGTGAGGGAGGGGAATCGAAGCATTGTAATGCAGCCCAAATCCCTCCCCCACACATGGCGAAACGCCCCGCTCGGACGGGGCGTTATCGACAGCAAGGCCGGAAGCGCTTACTTCTTCTTCGCGTCCTTGGCGTCCTTCTTGGCCGGAACGGGGGCAGGCGCCGGCGTACCGAACGTCAGGCCCTCGTTTTCCAGCTTGGTGAGCGTCTTGTCACCAATGCCGGCCACCCGCGCCTTGAAGTCGGCGGCGTCTTTGTACGGCCCGTTCTTGGTGCGCTCTTCAATGATCGACTTGGAACGCTTGGGGCCGATGCCGGACAACGTCTCCAGCGCTGCGTGATCTGCGGTGTTCACGTCTACAGCGGCCCACGAGGCCGACAGCATCGACAGCGACATCAACGCGGTGGCCAACAGCTTCTTCAACATGTGTTTCTCCTTGGTGTTGGGAATAAAAAACCGCCACACGGGGTGGCGGTTTCGACACATCTTAAAGAGCGCCGTGGCGACGCCGCAGGAAACGAACAAAAAGTCACACGCTGTCTGATTGTTGGCGGCGGCTATGGAATCAGGCCGGCTGCTTCAACAGCCACTGGCAGTACCGCTCCACGCCTTCCTGGACCGTCAGGAACGGCGCCGTGTAGCCCGCTGCGCGCAGGCGGGACTGATCAGCCTGTGTGAAGCACTGATATTTGCCACGCAATGCATCGGGAAACTTCACATACTCGATGAGCCCTTCCTGTGCCAGTTCTTCGGTGGAAAGCGCAGGCTTGCCTTCTGCTCCGCGCAGTGTGTTCACGACTGTCGTGGCGATGTCGTTGAACGGCTGCGCGCGGCCCGTTCCGAGGTTGAAGATGCCTGACTTGTCCGGATTGTCGAAGAAGAACAGGTTGACTTTCACCACATCTTCCACCGACACGAAATCGCGCATCTGGCCGCCTTGCGGATAGCCGTTGTACTCGCCGAACAGCTTGACGGTGCCTTCAGCGCGGAACTGGTTGAAGTTGTGGAATGCCACCGACGCCATGCGCCCCTTGTGTTGCTCGCGCGGGCCATAGACGTTGAAGTAACGGAAGCCGACGATCTGCGACAGCGCGGTCGGCATGACACGGCGCACGACTTGGTCGAACAGCAGCTTGGAATAGCCGTACACGTTCAGCGGCCGCTCGAACTCGGGCTCTTCGCGGAAGGTTT
Source organism: Ralstonia sp. 1B3 (assembly GCF_036631435.1). Taxonomy (NCBI): domain Bacteria; kingdom Pseudomonadati; phylum Pseudomonadota; class Betaproteobacteria; order Burkholderiales; family Burkholderiaceae; genus Ralstonia; species Ralstonia sp. 1B3. The sequence continues at coordinate 11,619 of NZ_JAPNUG010000007.1, forward strand.
CCGACGCGCCGTACGTGGCCGCCGATGACGCATAGAGGAACTGCACGCCCTGGTCCAGACACGCGCGCATCACCGCCAACGAGTAGCGGTAGTTGTTGTCCATCATGTAGCGGCCATCGGTCTCCATGGTGTCGGAGCAGGCGCCTTCATGGAAGATCGCGCGGACCTTGCCGAACTCGCCGCGCGCAAAGCGCTCGACAAAATCGGTCTTGTCGAGGTAATCGCTGATCTGGCAGTCGACGATGTTCTTGAACTTGTCGGCCCGCGTGAGATTGTCGACGGCGATGATGTCGGTCTCGCCGCGCTCGTTCAGGCCCTTGACGATGTTGGCGCCGATGAAGCCGGCCGCGCCGGTGACGATGATGGTCATGATCTGTTGATCAGGTGATCAGTTGAAGAGTTCTGCGTGCGTGACGACGGCCGTGCCCAGCTTGCCGACGACGATGCCGCCGGCGCGATTCGCGTACTGCACGGCTTCCTTGATGTTTGCGCCGGCGCCCAGCAGCGTGGCCAGCGTCGCGATGACGGTATCGCCCGCGCCCGAAACATCGAACACCTCGCGCGCCTGCGCCGACACATGCAGCACTTCGTGTTCGGTGTAGAGCGTCATCCCCTCTTCCGAACGCGTAAGCAGGAGCGCTTCGAGCTGCAGTTCGCGGCGCAGATTCTGTGCACGGATGGTGAGGTCCTGTTCCGACTTCCACGAGCCGACCACCTGGCGCATTTCAGCGCGGTTGGGCGTGATCATGGTGGCGCCCCTGTAGCGCGAATAATCGTCGCCCTTGGGGTCCACCAGCACGCGGCGGCCCGCCTGGCGCGACGTCTCGATCATCTTGCCGACATGCGTGAGACCGCCCTTGCCGTAGTCCGACAGCACCACCACGTCGTGCTGCGGCACCAGCGTGGAAAAACGGTCGAGCACCGACATCAGCACTTCGTGCGTGGGCGCGTTCTCGAAATCGACGCGAATCAATTGTTGCTGACGTGCCAGCACGCGCAGCTTGATCGTCGTGTTGACTGCCGGATCCCGATGCAGGTGACCGGTGACGTGGCTCTCGCCGAGCAGCGTTTCGATGCTCCGGCCCGGCTCATCGTCGCCAATCACACCGAGCATGGCCGCCTGCGCGCCGAGCGCCGCCACGTTGCGCGCCACGTTGGCGGCACCGCCAAGGCGTTCGTCCTGGCGCTTGATCTGCACGACGGGCACCGGCGCTTCCGGCGAAATCCTGTCGACGTCTCCAAACCAGTAGCGGTCGAGCATCATGTCGCCGACCACGAGAATGCGGGCGGCGTGGATCTGTTCGGAAGCGAGCGTGGTCATGTGTCTGGGCGTCGGCAGCGGCCGGTGGCTCTTGGTGATTACGATTGGGTGGAACGCCCGATGGCCTGGTATTCAAAGCCCGCTTCGCGCATGGCTTGCGGCTCGAACAGGTTGCGACCGTCGAACACCATCGGCGTCTTCAACAGGGCCTTCACGGCGTTGAAGTCGGGGCTGCGGAACGCCTTCCACTCGGTCACGATGACCAGCGCGTCGGCATTCTTGAGCGCGTCCATCTGACCGGCGCAGAACGTCACGCGTTCCAGTTGTTCGGCAGAAAGATCAAGCGCCAGCGCATGGCGAGCTTCTTCCATCGCAACCGGGTCATACACTTGAACACGTGCGCCACGGGCCAGCAGCGCGGCAATCAGGATACGGCTCGGCGCTTCGCGCATGTCATCGGTGTTCGGCTTGAACGCCAGGCCCCAAATGGCGAACGTGCGGCCCGTCAGGTCAGCGCCCATGCGGTCTTCGATCTTGCCGACCAGCACTTCCTTCTGCTTGTCGTTGACGGCTTCAACGGCTTCCAGCACATGCAGCGTCTGACCGTACTCCTGCGCCGTGCGCACCAGCGCCTGCACGTCCTTGGGGAAGCACGAACCGCCGTAGCCGGTGCCGGCGTACAGGAAGCTGTAGCCGATACGCGGGTCGGAGCCGATGCCCAGGCGAACGAGTTCGATGTCAGCGCCCACCTTGTCGGCCAGATTGGCCATCTCGTTCATGAACGAGATGCGCGTGGCCAGCATCGAATTGGCGGCGTATTTGGTGAACTCGGCGGAGCGCACGTCCATGTAGAACGTGCGCTCGTGGTTGCGGTTGAACGGCGCGTAGAGCGTGCGCATGATGGCCTTGGCACGCAGACCGTCGTTATCGCCATACGTGCCGAGCACGATGCGATCCGGACGCATGAAGTCGTCCACCGCAGCGCCTTCTTTCAGGAACTCCGGGTTCGACACGACCGAGAAGCCGATGTCCGACTTGCCACGCGTTGCCAGCACTTCGCCAACCGCAGCGCGCACCTTGTCGCCCGTTCCCACGGGCACCGTCGATTTGTCGACGATCACCTTGAAGCCCGTCATGTGCTGGGCGATGTTGCGGGCAGCCGCCAGCACGTATTTCAGGTCGGCCGAGCCGTCTTCATCGGGCGGCGTGCCAACAGCGATGAATTGCACATCGCCGTGCGCCACGCTGGCAGCCACGTCGGTCGAAAACTGGATGCGGCCAGCCGCGCGGTTACGCTCGATCAGCTCCTTGAGGCCCGGTTCGTAGATGGGCACGCCGCCGGCGTTCAGCAGGTCGATCTTCTTCTGGTCGACGTCGAGGCAGAACACATCGTTGCCCAGCTCCGCCAGACATGCGCCGGTGACCAGACCGACATAACCGCTACCGATGATGGTGATTTTCATACGAACACTTAAAAATTAAAAAAGCGCCAGCGCGGCCGCTACACACCTACCGCGCCGGACTGAATTACATGCTGGCGCCGCCACTGCCGCCGAGCGTCTCGGTACGGCGGGGAGCATACGTTTCCCAGCGGTTGCAGCCCGGGCACTGCCAATAGAACAGACGTGCGCGGAAACCGCACTCCTGACAGGTATAGCGCGCCAGATTGCGGGTACGGCTTTGCAGCAGATCGCGGATCGCGCCGAGATCCTGCGCGCGCTGGATGTCGGCATTGCTTCCCGCTTCGACCGGGTCAGCCAGCGCACTCTCCGCCACATCGACTGTCGCGGGCGCTTCATGGCCAACGGCCTCAGACGCACGGGTCGCTTCGGCTTCCACCAGCCGCGTCAACGCCATCAACGAAGGCTGACGACGGATCTGGTCGCGCATCAGCGCCACCGCATCATCGATGCCGTGTACGTCCAATTCGTATTTGTAGACGGTATCAAGCAGTTCGGGGCCCAGGCGTGCGTCCATCTTGGAGCGCAGCCAGGCCAGCCCTCGGCGGCGCGGCCTAGCTGCGTGTAGGCCTTCATCAGCCGTTCGGCCACCAGCGGCAAGAACGCCGTGTTTTGCTGCTCGATGCTGCGCCAACGCTTGATGGCGCCTTCAACATCGCCCTGCCCTTGCGCCACATCGCCCAACTGGATGGTGGCGCGCACGTTCTTGGGATTCTCCTGCAGCGCACGCTCCAGCCATTCGACGGCGGTCGGCACGTCCTTGCGTTGCAGCGCTTCCTGCGCGACTTCGCAGCAGAACTGCGCGATCTGCACGGCGTAATCCTTGCCTTGCAGCTTCTGCAACTCTCGGGCGGCGTCAATGGCCTTGCGCCACTCCTTCTCGACTTCATACAACTCGAGCAGCACGCGCTTGGCTGGCTCGGCAAATGTGCCTTCCATCAGCATGCGCAGCGATTCCTCGGCGCGATCCAGCAGGCCCGCGCGCAGAAAATCCTGCCCAAGTTCAAACAACGCGTGATCGCGTTCATTGGACGGCAGATCGGGACGATTGACGAGGTTTTGGTGAACGCGAATGGCGCGTTCCGTTTCGCCGCGCCGGCGGAACAGGCTGCCGAGCGCAAAGTGCAGTTCCGTGGTCTCCGGGTCCAGCCGCGCAACTTCAATGAAGGCGTCGATCGCCTTGTCGGGCTGCTCGTTGAGCAGGAAATTCAGCCCCTTGAAATACGAGCGCGGCAGCGACGATTGTTCGGTGCGCAACTGGCGAGCGTCGAGCCGCGCAGCCACCCAGCCCAAGCCAAACACCAGGGGGATGGCTAACAGCCACCAGAGATCAAAATCCATGCGTCAGACCTTGGGGCCGGGAACGTGATACGGAGAATCGGCAACAACGGGCGTCGGCACTTCGGTCACCTCTTCGGCCTTCTCCATGCGACCGATCTGGCGACGCAGGCGGCTTGCCGTGAAGCGATGCCGCATGACGCGCGGCGCCATCGCCAGCATGGCCAGCAAGATACCGGCGACAAAGAACGCCAAGGCGATCAGGATCAACGGTGCGTGCCAGACCACGCCCAACGGCAGCACGAGCGAGACTTCCGCCGTGTTGTGCAGTGCCAGCACGAAGAGCAGCACAAACAACAGGATGCGGATGACCCAGACGAGAAATTTCATGCGGATTCGGAAACGGGCGGCGGTGCAGCAGCCGGATGCGGCGCGATTGCCGTGTTGTGCCGCATTGTAGCGGATTCATATGCCGGCAAGCCACGCCAGGCTTGGCGGCAGACAAGCACTGCCAGAATAAAAAACGCCCCGGCGAGCGGGGCGTTCCTGAAACTACCAAATGCTGCCTGGCCTCAGCGCGACATGGCCAGCGGCACCGCGGTGTCTACCGGAAAACCGGCAGCCTGGCGGGTGCTGTCAACCTGTCGCGCAGCCTTTACAGCCGCGAGCGACACAGCAGACTCGCCCTCCGAAGAAGGCTCGCCCTGTCGCTCGAGGCTGCGGTCAACCCGTTCGCGCAACTCCTTGCCGGCTTTGAAGTGCGGCACCCGCTTTTCGGGGACCAGCACCTTCTCACCGGACTTGGGATTGCGACCGACGCGCGGCGGACGACGATTCAGACCGAAACTCCCGAATCCGCGGATCTCGATACGGTGGCCGTCCGCCAAGGCGTCGGACATCGCATCCAGGATCGTCTTGACCGCGATATCGGCGTCCCGCAGCAGCAGCTGCGGAAAGCGGGCGGCCAGCTTTTCCACGAGTTCGGACTTGGTCATGGGCATCGTGCGCGCGTCCTCGTCGTTCTTTAGGGTCGACCCAGCGGATGCTTACTGGTTGGTTTCGTTCAGCTTGGCCTTCAGCAGCGCGCCGAGGTTCGTGGTACCAGCTGCGCCGGTATCCGCCGAGAACTTCTGCATCGCTTCCTGTTGGTCGGCGCTGTCCTTCGCCTTGATGGAAACGTTGATGTTGCGCGACTTGCGATCGATGTTGACGATCATCGCGGTCATCGTTTCGCCTTCCTTCAGCACGTTGCGGGCATCTTCCACGCGATCGCTCGAGATTTCCGAGGCGCGCAGGTAGCCTTCCACGTCGTCAGCCAGCTGCACCACGGCACCCTTCGGATCAACGGCCTTGATCGTGACCTGCACGATCGAGCCCTTGTCGTTGGTCGAGATGAAGTTGTTGAACGGATCGCCCGACAGTTGCTTGATACCCAGCGAGATGCGTTCCTTGTCGACATCGATGGCCAGCACAACGGCTTCCACTTCGTCGCCCTTCTTGTACTTGCGAACGGCTTCTTCGCCAGTCTCTTGCCACGACAGGTCCGACAGGTGCACCAGGCCGTCGATGCCGCCCGGCAGACCGATGAACACGCCGAAGTCGGTGATCGACTTGATCTGGCCGGCCAGCTTGTCGCCCTTCTTGTGGTTGCGCGCGAAATCGTCCCACGGGTTGGCCTTGCACTGCTTCATGCCCAGGCTGATACGACGCTTGTCTTCGTCGATATCCAACACCATGACTTCCACTTCGTCGCCCAGCTGGACAACCTTGGACGGAGCAACGTTCTTGTTGGTCCAGTCCATTTCCGACACGTGGACCAGCCCTTCGATGCCGGCTTCGATCTCGACGAACGCGCCGTAGTCGGTCAGGTTGGTCACCTTGCCGAACAGGCGGGTGCCTTGCGGGTAGCGGCGCGAGATGCCGACCCACGGATCTTCGCCCAGTTGCTTGACGCCCAGCGAGACGCGGTTCTTCTCTTGGTCGAACTTGAGGATCTTGGCGGTGATTTCCTGGCCAACCGACAGCACTTCGCTCGGGTGACGCACACGACGCCATGCCAGGTCGGTGATGTGCAGCAGACCGTCGATGCCACCCAGATCCACGAACGCGCCGTAGTCGGTGATGTTCTTGACGATACCGTTGACGATCGCGCCTTCCTTGAGCGTTTCCATCAGCTTCTGACGCTCTTCGCCCAGCGTGGCTTCAACCACGGCACGGCGCGACAGCACAACGTTGTTGCGCTTGCGATCCAGCTTGATGACCTTGAATTCGAGGGTCTTGCCTTCGTACGGCGTGGTGTCCTTGATCGGACGCACGTCGACGAGCGAACCCGGGAGGAATGCACGAATACCGTTGACCATGACGGTCAGACCGCCCTTGACCTTGCCGGTCACGGTACCGGAGATGATCTCGCCGGATTCCAGTGCCTTCTCAAGGTTCAGCCACGAAGCCAGACGCTTGGCCTTGTCGCGCGACAGGATGGTGTCGCCGTAGCCGTTTTCCAGTGCGTCGATCGCGACCGAAACGTAGTCGCCGACTTGCACTTCCAGCTCGCCCTGATCGTTCAGGAATTCTTCGACCGGAACAAAAGCTTCAGACTTCAGGCCCGCGTTCACAACGACGAAGTTGTGGTCGATACGCACAACTTCCGCAGAGATCACTTCGCCAGCCTTCATATTGGACTTGGCGATCGACTCTTCGAACAGGGCGGCAAAAGATTCGTTAGTTTGGGACATAAAAGATAGGCATCCGCACAACATGCCTCGCATTGCTTTCGCAGAATGGGCGAAGACACGCATGCGGGGTTACGAGTTGAACAACCGCCGGCAGCGACATGCCACCGGCACCGAGATCGAACCAGTTCAGCCGGTTCAGTTCGCCTTGTTGGCGCCCTGCACCTGGCGGTACCAGTCCAGTACCTGCGCGACCACTTCATCGACCGTCATGTCGGACGAATCCAGTTGCCGCGCATCTTGCGCCGGACGCAACGGCGCGACACTGCGGGTACGATCCCGCAAATCACGCGCCTCCAAGTCCTGCGAAAGACTTTCCACTGTAGCAGAAAAACCCTTTGCAATCAATTGTTTATAGCGCCGCTCGGCGCGTGCCTGCACGCTCGCCGTCAGGAACACCTTGAGCACCGCTTCGGGGAAAACCACCGTGCCCATGTCGCGGCCGTCAGCCACCAGGCCGGGCGCCTCAAGGAACGCCCGCTGACGTGCGTGCAACGCCTCACGCACCGCGCCATGCACGGCGATGGCCGACGCCTGGTTGCCGACCGACTCATGACGCAAAGCCAAGCTCACATCTTCACCCTTGAGCCAGATATGGTCTGCCTTGAAACGCACATCCAAGTCGCGAGCGATACGCACGAGGCTGTCAACGTCATGGTCGTCGATGTTCTCGCGCATGCTGGCAAGCGCCACCAGCCGGTACAGCGACCCACTATCCAGCAGGTGAAAACCAAGCAGATCAGCGACTTGGTGGGCGACCGTGCCCTTGCCCGATGCGGTCGGACCGTCGATGGTGATGACCGGGTACGGCGTGGAAGCGGCAGTGTCGGACATGGTGGGTGCTGGCAGTTAATTGCGGGTCAAGCGGTGATGCCACCGAACGCCGTGAAGTATTCCGGGAACGTCTTGGCGACGCAGCGCGGGTCGTTGATGCGCACCGGCACCGGGCCGAACGCCGCCAGCGAGAAAGCCATCGCCATACGATGATCATCGTAGGTGTCGATGCCGCCAGCGGGCGGCGTCCATTGCGACGGAGGCGTCACGCGAATGTAGTCTGCGCCCTCTTCCACCTCGGCGCCGAGCTTGCGCAGTTCGGTGGCCATGGCGCTCAGGCGGTCGGTTTCCTTGACGCGCCAGCTCGCGATGTTCGTCAGCGTGGTCGTGCCGTCGGCAAACAGCGCAGCGACCGCCAACGTCATTGCCGCATCTGGAATGTGGTTGCAATCCAACTCGACGGCGTGCAGCTTGCCGTCATCGCGCTCGACGCCGCGCACTTCGATCCAGTTGCCGCCAGCCATGACGTTGGCGCCCATGCGGTTCAGCGCGTCGGCAAAGCGGACATCGCCCTGGATGCTCGACATGCCAACGCCCTCCACGCGCACGGGCCCGCCGCCGAGCGCGCCGGCGGCCAGGAAGTAAGACGCCGACGAGGCATCGCCTTCCACAAAGATCTCGCCCGGCGCCTTGTAGGCCACGCCGGTCGGCACCGTGAACGACGCCCAGCCGTCACGCGCGACCTGCACGCCGAAGCGCGCCATCAGATTCAGTGTGATCTCGATGTAAGGCTTGGAGATCAACTCGCCAACCACTTCGATGGTGACGTTGCCGGCAGACTCCACCAGCGGCAACGCCATCAGCAATGCCGTCAGGAACTGGCTCGACACATCGCCGCGCACGCGAATCGGAGCGTCGATCCTGACCGGCGCGGCGTGGATCGCCAGCGGCGGATAACCTTCGTTGCCCGTGTAGTCGATGCGCGCCCCGACTTGGCGCAGGCCGTCGACCAAGTCGCCGATCGGCCGTTCGTGCATGCGGGGCACACCGTGCAACGTGTATTCGCCACCTTGCAGCGCCAGCGCGGCCGTCAGCGGACGGATGGCTGTGCCCGCGTTGCCCATGAAGAGGTCGGCCGACTTGTTCGGGAAACGGCCGCCGGTGCCGGTCACACGGTACGCGTTGTCGCCCAGGGCTTCGACCGATACGCCGAGCTTGCCAAGCGCATCCAGCATGACCCGCGTGTCGTCAGAGTCGAGCAGGTCGCGCACCACGGTTTCGCCCTGCGCGAGCGCGGCGAGCAGCAGCACACGATTGGAGATGCTCTTCGAGCCAGGCAGCTTGATGGTGCCGCGCGCCGTCTTCAGGGGGCCGACGTCGAGATGTTCCATGAATCCACTCAGTTCAAAACAAAACGTTATTCGGATTGCGCATCCGCGGCATTGCCGGGTGCGACCCGTTGCGGCCACGCCAGGCGCGCTTCGCTGGCCCGGCGGAACACGCGCTCAAGCGCTGCGCCGTCGCGCTCCGCAATCATGGCCTTCATGCGGCCGATCACCGCTTCGTAGGTGGTGAGTTCGCGCAATAGCGCTTCGCGATTCGATAGGCAGATGTCACGCCACATTTCGGGCGACGACGCGGCGATACGCGTGAAATCACGGAAGCCGCCGCCTGCGAAATCGAGCTTGAGCGCACCGTCTTCGGCATTGATGATCTGCGCAACCAGGGCGTACGACAGCACGTGCGGCAAGTGGCTGACAGCAGCGAACACGGCGTCGTGCTGCACGGCCGACATGATGTGGCAGTGGGCACCCGCCGCTTCCCACATCGCCTGCACACGGGCGACATCGCTGCGGCGGTTCTCCTGCAGGGGCACAGCACGGTCTTTTTGCCGACATAGAGATCGGCCAACGCGGCCTCCACGCCGTTCAGTTCACGACCGGCGATCGGATGGGCCGGCACGAACTGGCTGACTTGGTCGCCCAGCGCGGTCTTGGCAGCCATGATGACGTCGGACTTGGTGCTGCCGGCATCCGTGACGATGGTGTCCGGGCCCAGATGCGGTTGCATGGCCAGCAGCAACGGCAGCGTCTGGGCGACAGGCGCGCACAGCACGACCATGTCGGCGCCGCGCACGGCCTCTTCCATCGGCAGGGCTTCGTCGATCACGCCGAGTCGGATCGCCGCCTCAAGCGACGCAGCCGATCGCCCGACGCCGACGACACGCCCGACCACACCGGCTCGACGCAACCCGAGCGCCAGCGAACCGCCAATCAGGCCCACGCCGACAATCACCAACCGGGAACTCGAAAAAGAAGAGGCCACAACACCGCCCTGCCAGAAAAAAGCAAAGCGGCATTGTAGCCCGATGTGCGCGGCGCCCGATGCCTGAAACGGGGCGCCACGGCGGTTGCGACGGAAGCTACGCGGCCGCTTTTTCCTGCGCCAGCGCTGCCTCCAGGGCGGCGATGAATGTGGCGTTCTCTTCCGGCAAGCCGATGCTGATGCGCAGCCATTGCGGCAAGCCGTAGTTGCCGACCGGACGCACGATCACCCCTTGCTTGAGCAATGCAACGTTCACGCGCGCACCGGCGCTCGTGTCATCACCCACGCGCACCAGGACAAAATTGCCTGATGACGGCACGTACTGCAGGCCGAGACGATCGAACGCGTCCGTCAGCTGCACGTAACCGGCAGCGTTCAGTTCGGCCGATTGGCGCAGGAATTCCGCGTCGTTGAGCGCCGCCACCGCCGCTGCTTGCGCCAGGCTGTTGACGTTGAACGGCTGGCGAATCCGGTTGAGCAGATCGGTCAACTGCGGTTGCGCAATGCCGTAGCCCACACGCAAGCCGGCCAGCCCGTACGCCTTGGAGAACGTGCGCGACACCAGCAGGTTCGGGTATTGGCGGACCCACGCAACGGAGTCGTACTGCTGCTCCGGGTTCAGGAATTCGTTGTACGCCTCGTCCAGCACGACGACGACCGTCGGCGGCACCTTGGCCAGGAACGCCGCAATTTCACTTGCCGACAGGAACGTGCCAGTCGGATTGTTCGGATTGGCGATGTAGATCAGACGCGTGTCCGGCGTGATCGCAGCGGCCATCGCGTCGAGGTCGTGGCCGTAATCGCGCGCCGGAACCTCGATGGCTCGCGCGCCCACCTCCTGCGCTGCCAACGCATACACGGCAAACGAGTGCTGCGCGTAAATCACAGCCTGCCCCGGCGACACCAACGCGCGAGCTGCCAATTCGAGGATGTCATTGCTGCCGTTGCCGAGCGTGATCCATGTTTCCGGCACGCCAAACTTCGCATGCAGCGCGGCTTTCAGGCTGAAACCGTTGGCATCCGGATAGCGCGCCAGTTCGTCAATGGCCGCAGCCATCGCGCTCTTGGCTGACTGCGGCATGCCCAGCGGGTTTTCGTTGGACGCGAGCTTGACGATGCGCGCGGCATCCAGGCCGAACTCGCGTGCCACTTCGGAAATCGGCTTGCCGGCCACATAAGGGGCAATGGCGCGGACATACTCGGGGCCGAACTGCAAAGACATGGGGTGCTCCTCCGTTATCGACGCTCTGCCCGTGCAGAGCGCCTTGAATCCCTCAATGTGCCGAGGGATAGGACCCCAACACTTTGAAATACGCTGCGTCATGACGCAGCTTTTCCAGCGCGCGCGCTACTTGCGGGTCGCGCTGATGGCCTTCCACGTCGACGTAGAAGTAGTACTCCCAGGCGCCGCTGCGCGCCGGGCGCGACTCGAAACGGCACATCGACACGCCGTTCTCGGCCAACGGGGCCAGCAACTTGTAGACGGCACCGGCCTCGTTCGGCACCGACAAAATCAACGACGTCTGATCACGCCCGCTCGGCTCCGTCTCGTAATTGCCAATCACGACAAAGCGCGTGCGGTTGTGCGGATCGTCTTCCACATTGGCACGCACCACGTGCAGCCCGTAGCGGTTGGCCGCCTGCACGCTTGCCAGCGCGGCCACCGTTTCGTCCTCGCCAGCCATGCGCGCAGCCTCGGCGTTGCTCGACACTGCCTCGCGCGGCAGGTTCGGATAGTTCGTGTTCAACCACCGTTGACACTGCGCCAGCGCCTGCGCATGCGCACGCACCACCTTCACCTGCGACATGTCGCCCGTCTTGTGCAGCAGGTTGTGATGCACCCGCAGCGCAATCTCGCCGCTGATCTTCAGCGACGTCTGCAAGAACAGATCAAGCGTGCGCGACACCACGCCTTCCGTCGAATTTTCGACCGGCACCACGCCGCAATCGACCGTGCCGGACTCGGCGGCACGAAACACTTCATCGATGCTCGGGCACGGCATCGGCTGGATTTCGTGGCCGAAATGCGCGATCACCGCCTGCTCCGAAAACGTGCCTGCGGGGCCGAGGTAACCGATGCGCAGCGCCTGTTCCAGGCCGCGACACGCCGACATCACCTCACGCCAGATGGCGGCGATGCTCTCGTCGTGCAGCGGCCCCGGATTGCCCGACTGCATCTTGCGAATGACCTGCAGTTCGCGATCCGGCCGAAACGCCGGCGACGAATAGCGCTTCTTCACTTCGCCCACTTCCTGCGCCACCTTGGCGCGGTCGGAAAGCAGGGCAAGCAGCTGGTTGTCGATGGCGTCGATCTGCGTGCGCAACGGCGCAAGCTCCGCCGCCAATGCGGCGTCCTTGTTTTGCTTCGTATCGTCTGACTGACTGGTCATTGTAGGAATCGGGTTCGGCAACGGATTGCAAATTGCCGCGCGAAGCGGGCGCTTCGCGCAATGTTCTGCCGTGATCGAGGATCAGCGTTACGCGGACGCTCTTTCAAAGTCACGCATGAAGTCGACCAGCGCCTCGACTCCTTCCAGCGGCATCGCGTTGTAGATGCTCGCCCGCATGCCGCCCACGGACTTGTGGCCCTTGAGCTGCACCAACCCGCGCTCGCGCGCCTGCGTGAGGAAGGCCTCGTTGCGGGATTCGTCGTTGAGGAAGAACGGCACGTTCATGCGCGACCGGCACGTCGGATGGATTTCGTTGCGGTAGAAGCTGCTGGCGTCGATAAAGTCGTAGAGCATCTTCGACTTGATGATGTTGCGCGTCTCCAGCGCCTCGACCCCGCCCTGACGCTTGATCCACTGGAACACGAGCCCGGCGATGTAGATGGCGTAAGTGGGCGGCGTGTTGTACATGGAACCGTTTTCGGCCACGAGACGCCAGTTGAATGCCGACGGGCACAGCGGATGCGCGTGGCCCAGAAGGTCCTTGCGGACGATAGCGATGGTCAATCCGGCCGGGCCGATGTTTTTCTGCGCGCCGCCGTACAGCACCTGATAGCCGTTCCAGTCGATCGGCCGCGAGAGGATGTGGCTCGACACGTCGGACACCACCACACGCCCGTGCGCCTGGCCGACATCGGGCGTCTCCTGATATTCAACGCCAACAATGGTTTCGTTCGTGCACAGGTGCACGTAGGCCGCATCCGACGACAGCTTCCAGGTCGATACATCCGGGATCTTGTGGAAGCGCTCGGCCTCGCTGGTGGCAGCGATGTTCACCTCGCCGTACTTGCGCGCCTCCTGCTGCGACTTGATCGACCACGTGCCGGTGACGACGTAATCCGCCTTCGGCGCATCGGCCGACAGCCGGCGCATCAGGTTCAGCGGCACGATCGCGTTTTCGGCGATGGCACCCCCTTGCAGGAAGAGGATTTCGTAATTGTCCGGCACCGCCAGCTGCCGCAAATCGCTGAACGCTGCCGCCAGAATGCTTTCGAATTCCCGGCCGCGATGGCTCATTTCCATCACGCTCATGCCGCTGCCGTGCCAGGAGACCATCTCCTCCTTCGCCTGCTCCAGCACCTCGAGCGGCAGCACTGCCGGCCCTGCCGAAAAGTTGTACACACGCGCCTGGCTGGCTTGGAGGGCTCGATCCGCTTGGTTCATAGGACGAAGGGCAAAAGAAAAATGGCTGTCTGGGCGCAAACCCAAACAGCCATTATCTACCAACTGACAGCCCGACGGGGATTGTGTCCCGATCGTCTGTCTATGCCGGTCAATTACTTCGCAGCAGCGGCAACTTCCTTGTCAGCCATGTCGCGCATCTTCTTGCCGACTTGCGGACCGTACTTCTGCATCACGTTGCCCCACACTTCCTGCATCGCCTTGCCTTGGTTAGCCATGAACTTCTGGCCACTCGGCGTCTTCAGGAACGTGGTCAGGTCCTTGATTTCCTGGGTCGAGTAGTACTTGCCCAGCGAGTCATAGTGGGCTTGCAGCGCGTCCTTGCGGAAGGCTTCCGTGTCGAAGTCCTTGCCAGCGCCGTCGGTCATGCGTTGCACGGCGCCGTTCTTCTTGAGCTTGTCGACAGCGGCTTGCTTTTGCTTGTCGTTCAGAGTCTTGTTCTCGACCAGTGCCTGCTCCAGCACCAGCGGGGCTTCCTGCTTTGCGCCGTTGGCCAGCACTTCACCCTGACCCTTGATGGCTGCATCGACGTTCATCGTCGTCAGCAACTCTTTGATGGCCGCCGTCTTGTCGGCGTCGCCAGCCTGCGCGAACGCAAACAGCGGAGCGAAACCCGCCACCACGATCAGATGTTTGAGTTTGAGACTCTTGTGCATTGTTGCTCCCTTGAGATAAGCGTTGCGTTTAGGCCGGGCGTGTGACGCAAAAGTTCCGAGCCCCTGCCGCGCACAGGTCCGGCATCATGACAGAACTGCGCCTAACGGCAAGCAAAAGATGTTTCTAATTATGTCTCGCTGCTGTCATCCGACTGTGCATCGGCACTTGGGGCGGCATCCGCCGCATCGGCGCCTTCAACAGCATCCGCACCTTCAGCATCGGACTCCATCACACGTTGCAGCCCGGACAGCTTGTTGCCCTCACCCACCGAGATGAGCGTGACGCCCTGCGTGGCACGACCCATTTCGCGAATCTCGTCCACACGCGTACGGATCAGCACGCCGCCCGTCGTGATCAGCATGATTTCGTCTTCCGGTGCCACCAGCGCGGCGGCCACCACCTTGCCGTTACGCTCGGAGGTCTGGATGGCGATCATGCCCTTCGTACCCCGACCATGTCGGGTGTACTCGGAGATCGGCGTGCGCTTGCCGTAGCCGTTTTCGGTGGCGGTCAGCACACTACCGGCCACCGACTGGGCACCTTCGCCTTCGGTTTCTGCCGGTGCGACCAGCATGGCGATCACCTGCTGGTTCTCTTCCAGGTTCATGCCGCGAACGCCGCGTGCCTGGCGGCCCATCGGGCGCACGTCGTTCTCATCGAAGCGCACCGCCTTGCCTGCGTCCGAGAACAGCATCACGTCATGCTGACCATCGGTAATGTCCGCGCCAATCAGGAAATCGCCTTCGTCCAGATCCACCGCGATGATGCCGGCCTTGCGGGGGTTCGAGAATTCCGTCAGGGCAGTCTTCTTGACCGTGCCCTTCGAGGTGGCCATGAACACGAAGTGCTGTTCGTCGAACTGCTTCACCGGCAGGATGACGTTGATCTTCTCGCCCGGCGATAGGGGGAACATATTGACAATGGGCCGGCCGCGCGAGTTACGGCTGCCCTGCGGCACTTCCCAGACCTTCAGCCAATACAGACGGCCGCGGTTGGAGAAGCAGAGGATGTAATCGTGCGTGTTGGCGACAAACAGCGTGTCGATCCAGTCGTCTTCCTTCGTCGCAGCAGCTTGCTTGCCCCGGCCGCCACGCTTCTGCGCTCGGTATTCGGAAATCGGCTGGCTCTTCATATAGCCGCTGTGGGACAGCGTCACCACGAGATCCTGCGGCGTAATGAGGTCTTCTGTATCCAACTCCGTCGCATTGTGCTCAATCTGCGAACGACGCTCGTCGCCGAATTCGGCGCGGATAGCGGTGAGTTCCTCGACGATGATGGCGGTAATGCGCTCGGGCCGCGCCAGGATATCCAACAGATCGGCGATCTGAGCCATCACTTCGCGGTATTCCTGGACGATCTTGTCCTGCTCCAGCCCGGTGAGGCGTTGCAGGCGCATCTGCAGAATCTCTTGCGCTTGCGTATCCGACAGCTTGTAGAGGCCGTCGGCTTGCATACCAAACACGGGCAGCAGCCCTTCCGGGCGATACGCCGCACCGCCGCCCGAGGTTTCGCTTTCGGCGCGAACGAGCATGTCGCGCACGAGGCCCGAATCCCAGCTGCGGCTCATCAACTCGGCCTTTGCGACCGGCGGGGTCGGCGCCGCCTTGATGATGGCGATGAACTCGTCGATGTTGGCGAGCGCCACAGCCAGACCTTCCAGAATGTGGCCACGCTCTCGCGCCTTGCGCAGATCAAATACGGTGCGACGCGTCACCACCTCGCGGCGGTGCAGCAGGAAGCACTCCAGCATCTGGCGCAGGTTCAGCAGGCGCGGCTGGCCGTCGACCAGCGCGACCATGTTCATGCCGAACGTATCCTGCAGCTGCGTATTCTTATAGAGGTTGTTGAGCACAACCTCCGGCACCTCGCCGCGCTTGAGTTCGATCACGACGCGCATGCCCGACTTGTCCGACTCGTCGCGAATGTCCGAGATGCCTTCGATCCGCTTTTCGGTGACCAGCTCGGCGATACGCTCGAGCAGCGTGCGCTTGTTAACTTGATACGGCAGCTCGTCGACGATGATCGCCTGACGCTGACCGCGGTCGATATCTTCGAAGTGTGTCTTGGCGCGCATCACCACGCGGCCGCGGCCGGTGCGATAGCCCTCGCGGACACCCGAAATGCCGTAGATGATGCCCGCCGTCGGGAAGTCCGGCGCCGGGATCAGTTCGATCAGCTCGTCGACCGTCGCTTCCGGGTTGCGCAGCAAGTGCAAGCAGCCATCGACGACTTCGTTCAGGTTGTGCGGCGGAATGTTCGTCGCCATCCCCACCGCAATCCCGGACGAACCGTTGATCAGCAAATTGGGAATGCGCGCCGGCAAAACGGACGGTTCAGTCTCGGAACCGTCGTAGTTCGGCTCGAAATTGACCGTCTCCTTGTCGAGGTCGGCCAGCAGTTCGTGGGCAATCTTCGACAGGCGGATTTCGGTGTAACGCATCGCCGCGGCGTTGTCGCCGTCGACCGAGCCGAAGTTCCCCTGGCCGTCGACCAGCATGTAGCGCAGGGAAAAGTTCTGCGCCATCCGCACGATGGTGTCGTATACAGCAGTGTCGCCGTGGGGGTGATACTTACCGATCACATCCCCGACGATACGAGCAGACTTCTTATAGGGGCGATTCCAGTCGTTGTTCAGCTCGTGCATCGAGTACAAGGCACGGCGATGCACCGGCTTGAGACCATCCCGCACATCTGGAAGCGCGCGGCCCACGATCACGCTCATAGCGTAAGCGAGGTACGAGCTGCGCATTTCTTCTTCGAGCGATACCGGGAGTGTCTCTTTGGCGAATTGATCCATTGGGCGAACGGTGGGAGGTCCCTAGTGAGCGTAGTGATGCGCACTACAGGACGCTGCGGTTGCGCGAATAACAGAACATTTTACCATGCCGCAAGCCCCCGCCCCTCCAGCGCGCGAGCGACGCATCGTCAACCCCGGGCACGTTCCCTGCGACGGACGCCAAAACCGGCGAGCCAATCCCCATAAGGGTTTGCGAGCCATTTCCTGCCTTGTTGCGTACACACCACAAGGCCATGGCGCCCCGTTCGAATCGCTTATATTTGCTTTTTAGGAGTGCGTGCTTGTGGCACAATCCCCCAGCGAAGAGGCAGACATTGTTCGAAGTGGAGCCTTCACCACACCGAGAATGTTATACTCCGAAGAATGTATGACTTGTTTTCGTCCCATCTGCTCGCAGTCTTCTGCGGTGATCTCATCCTGAGAGGAGAAATATGAAAAAATTTGCCAAGCTCGCGTTCGCTGCAGCTGCGGTAGCCATGGCTGCGTCCGCTTACGCTCAGTCGGTGCCCTACGAAAAGAAGGCCGTCAACGACAACTGGGGTAACGGCACGAGCGAGTGGGTCTGGAAGAACGGCACGAACGAACTGTGCTGGCGCAATGGCTTCTGGACGCCGGCAACCGCCAACGCTCAGTGCGACGGCGCTCTGGCTCCGGCTGCTGCTCCGACGGCTACCCCGGCTGCTCCGGCTGCTCCGGTTGTGTCGAGCGAGAAGGTTACGTTCGCTGCTGACACCCTGTTCGATTTCGACAAGGCTGTGCTGAAGCCGGAAGGCAAGGCCAAGCTGGACGACCTGGTCTCGAAGCTGAAGGGCATCAACCTGGAAGTCGTGATCGCCGTTGGCCACACCGACTCGTTCGGCTCGGACAAGTACAACGACCGCCTGTCGGTCCGTCGTGCTGAAGCCGTCAAGGGCTACCTGGTCAGCAAGGGCATCGAAGCCAACCGTGTCTACACGGAAGGCAAGGGCAAGCGCCAGCTGAAGGTTGATCCGAAGTCGTGCAAGGGTTCGCGCAAGGCACAAATCGCCTGCCAGCAACCGAACCGCCGCGTGGACGTCGAAGTGGTCGGCACCCGCAAGGCTCAGTAATTCGGTTCACACCGGGAAAAAGCCCAGCGAAAGCTGGGCTTTTTTCGTCTATACATCAGGCGGGCGTCCCTTCAGAGGGCCGCCGGAAACTGGCAAACAAAAAAGCGATGGCGCATTTGGGGCGCCATCGCTTTTTCTGTTTGGGGCAATCCGCTGGCCCTTTTTATGACGCTCGTCTTATTGGTAAGAAGGTGTCGCCTGGTCGTTAGCCACCATGGCGCGATCGCCAACGCGCAGGTTGTTCGGGTTTCGCTGCGTGACGGTCGCGACGCGGCCATCATCGAGGCGCACGGTGATACGGTAGACGGTTTGACCACCGGCTCCGGCACGCTGCTCAACTTGATTGCCTGCATAGGCACCCAATGCTGCCCCGCCAATGGTTGCAACGGTGTTGCCCGTACCGCCACCCACTTGGTGGCCCAGAATGCCGCCGGCCACGCCACCGATGATGGTGCCCAAGATGCCCGGGCTATTTGCGGGGGCCTGCATCGGTTGGATCGATTCGACGCGGCCATAAAGCGCGCCCGTTTGCTGGGGCTGCCCACCATAAGCGGGTTGCTGACCATAGGCAGGCTGCTGACCATACCCGCCGTTGTAGCCACCGCCGTAACCCGGCGCCGCGCAGCCCGCGAGTACCGTGAGGCCCGCAACACCCAGCCCCATCAGAATCTGTTTGGATTTCATTGATCTCTCCTTTGAGCGAAGGTGACAGTTTGAGGAATTGCATGCGCGTTTGTTCACGTCTGTTTCAATGTGAAACCTTTTCGCGGACGCTGTGATTTGGTCGGGGCCACGGTTTTGGTACATTTCCTCACCTAGCCGATACGCCCTGGCGCAGCGCAACATGACGACCACACACGCGAACGCCGATGCCGGCGAACTCGAAAAATTCAGCGAACTCGCTCACCGCTGGTGGGACCCGAACAGCGAGTTCAAACCTCTGCACGAAATCAACCCATTGCGCCTTGACTGGATTCAGTCCATCGCGCCGCTGGCCGGCAAGCGCGTACTCGACGTCGGCTGCGGCGGCGGCATCCTTTCAGAGAGCATGGCGCGTGCCGGGGCCAACGTCAAAGGCATCGATCTGTCCCGCAAAGCATTGCGTGTCGCGGACCTGCACGGTCTCGAGGCCGGTGTTACCGTCGATTACGAGGAGATCGCCGCAGAAGCGCTGGCCGCGCGGGAGCCAGCCAGTTTTGATGTCGTCACTTGCATGGAGATGCTCGAACATGTGCCCGATCCGGCCTCTGTTGTGCGTGCATGCGCGACGCTGGTAAAGCCGGGCGGATACGTGTTTTTCTCGACCATCCACCGGAACGCCAAGGCGTATCTGCTGGCCGTCATTGGCGCGGAATACGTACTGAACATGCTGCCGCGTGGTACGCATGATTACGCCAAGTTCATCCGTCCTTCAGAGCTGAGCGCGTTCGTACGCGGGGCCGGGCTCCAGGCGCAAGAGATGCGCGGGCTGGAATACAACCCGATCACCGACCGCTACGCCCTCACGCGTG
Organism: Ralstonia sp. 1B3; assembly: GCF_036631435.1. Classification (NCBI taxonomy): domain Bacteria; kingdom Pseudomonadati; phylum Pseudomonadota; class Betaproteobacteria; order Burkholderiales; family Burkholderiaceae; genus Ralstonia; species Ralstonia sp. 1B3. The sequence goes on from NZ_JAPNUG010000007.1 coordinate 31,131, forward strand.
ACACCAGCGTCAACTATCTGATGGCGACGCGTCGTCCGGCCGAGGCATGACGGCGCGCCAGTTTCCCGATCCGTTGGGCGCCGTGCTGTTCGACCTGGACGGCACGCTTGCCGACACGGCGCCCGATCTGGCCGCTGCCGCCAACAAGGTCCGCACCGACCGCGGCCTCGAACCGGTGGACTATGAAGCGCTGCGCCCCGTTGCCTCGCATGGCGCCCGGGGGCTGATCGGCGTGGCCTTCGGCGTTGGGCCGGGCGATGCGGAATTCGAATCGCTACGATTGGCATTTCTCGCCAATTACGAGGCAGAAATCTGTGTGCGTACGCAGCTGTTTCCTGGCATGGCCGAGGTGCTGCTGGAACTGGGCCGCGCAGGCATCCCCTGGGGCATCGTCACCAACAAATCGGGCCGTCTGACGGTCCCGCTGGTTGCACAATTGCCGCTCCCGGTGCCGCCCGCGTGCGTCGTTGCGGGCGACACCACGCCGCACGCCAAACCGCATCCCGCCCCGCTCCTGCATGCGGCCGAATCCATCGGCGTCGACGCTCGGCAGATTGTTTACGTGGGCGATGACCTGCGCGACATCGAAGCCGGCCGCGCTGCCGGCATGCCTACCATTGCGGCCAGTTACGGCTATTGTGGTAATGGGCCATCGCCCGTGGAATGGCGTGCAGACGCGTTGATTGCCAGCGCGTCCGAGCTGATTCCGTTGCTGCTCGAATCACAACGCGCCTGACCACGATGCCCGGGTGAATGCCCGGGCGCCGCACCTTCAGGACCGCCGCCTCCCATCGGGACGTGGCGGTCGACCGACTGACGAAGTGGGCCACGCCGTGGCCGGACCGACACCAGCATGAGCACCTCCCCCGATTCGCACCCCGATCTGCAATCGAATACCAACGGCTGGCGCGCACGGCTTGATCGCATACGCGGTACGGCAGGCTGGCAACGCGTGGCGCAGGTCGGTACGTCGCGACGGAGCAAGCGCATTGGGATCGGCGTGCTGATCTTCCTGGTGGTGTTCGGGCTGCTGGGCGCCTTCGGCGGCCCGCCGTTGCTGCGCCACCTGGCGCAAACGCAGCTCAGCAAACTGCTGGAACGGCCGGTTTCGGTCGGCAAGGTCAGCATCAACGCATACACGCTGCGGCTTGACGTCGACCAGCTCCACATTGCCGAGCGTGACGGCAAAACGCCGTTCGTCGATGTCGGCCATCTGCATGTCAACGCGTCGTGGAGCTCCCTCTTCCGCCGCGCCCCCGTCATCGAAGAACTCAGCATCGACGCGCCCCACGTGCGTATCGCCCGCACCGCCGAGCAACGCTTCAATTTCTCTGACATCGTCGACAGGCTAAGCCAGCCGGACAACCCGCCCAAACCAAAGTCCAACGAGCCAGCGCGCTTCGTCTTCGCCAATCTGCAGTTGACCAACGGCGCGATCGATTTTGCTGACCAGCCGCTGGGCACACAGCACAAGATCGAAGGCTTGCAGATCGGCGTGCCTTTCCTGGCGAGCCTGCCGGCCGACGTGGACATCTTCGTGCAACCGCTGCTAGCAGCGCGCATCGACGGAGCGCCGCTGCATTTCGCCGGCAAGACCAAGCCGTTTGCCGATTCTCTCGAATCGAACCTCAACGTCAAGATCGACGGCCTGGATCTACCCCGCTACCTCGGCTATGTGCCCGGCCCGTTGCCGGTGGCCGTGCTGCAGGGCAAGCTGACGACGGACCTGACGATCGAGTTCCAGAAGCCGAAGATCGGTGCCCCGATCCTTCGCGTGCATGGCACCGCCGGCCTCGACAACCTGGAAGTGATCGACACCAGAAAAGCACCGCTGGTGGCCGCCAAACAGGTGCGCGCAACGCTCGCCGACGTGCGCCCACTCGACAACGTATTCCACCTCGATGGGCTCTCGCTCGACGGCGTGCGCGTCGATGCCGCGCGTGGTGCCGATGGAGCAATCAATTTCGCGCAGCTCGGTGGCAAGCCCACACCTGCCGAGGCAAAGCCTGCCAAGGCCGAGCCCGCACCGACCACCAAGCCAAAACCGTTGGATGTGGTGGTCAGCAAGCTGCAACTGGCGAACAGCACCGTCCATTGGCATGACGCAACCACGCAGCCGGCTGCCGACCTGACGCTGGAAGACCTTCGCGGCGACATTGGCGTGCGCACGTTGGGCGGCCCGACCACGGTCGATGTGGGCGCCAAGCTGGCGCAAGGCGGCACGCTCAACGTCAAGGGCAACACGTCGCTGGAGAAGAACACCGGCGAGCTGCAGCTGACGCTGGAAGGCGTGAAGCTGGCTGGCATCGGCCCGTATCTGCGCCAGGCCGGGGCGCCGCAGTTGCAGAACGGCGCGTTGTCGGCCGACGGCAAGGTGACGCTCGACTTCGGGCCCGAAAAATTCAACGTGCTTGCCGAGCCGCTGACCGCAAGCCTGGCCGATCTGTCGCTGGCGCCCGCCTCGGGCAAGGACACCGCGTTGCGCGCCAAGCTGCTGCACGCGGATGTAAAGAGCTTCGACCTGAGCGCCCGCACCCTCGCACTGAACGAAGTGCGCGCCGACGGCCTGCAGATCGACGCATTGCGCAAGAAGGACGGCACGACCACGTTGACGCTGCTCGATGGGCCGCCCCCGCGGCAGGCAAGCCGACGGCGCCTGCCAAGTCCGGCGCAAAATCGAACGCCCCAGCCGAAAAGCCGTGGGCAGTGACCGTGCAGACACTGAAGCTGGACAACAGCGCCGTCGGCTTTGAAGACCAATCGAACTCGCGCCCCGTCAAGGTGCGTGTCGAGCCGCTGAATGTGGTCGTGCAAAACGCGTCGACCGATCTCGGCAAACCCGTCAACGTGCAGATTGGCGCGGGGCTGGGTACGAAGGGCAAGCTCGATGTGCGCGGCGAGGTGGTACCGCAGCCGCTGAAGGCCGACCTGCGCGTGAACTCGCAGAACCTGTCGCTGGCGGGTTTCGACCCGTATCTGGACAAGTCGTTGAACGCGGCGATTACGAGTGCGCTGCTATCGATGGACGGGCGCCTCGTCCTCAACCAGGGCAAGGCGCTGACCGTGAACTACCAGGGCAACGCGACGCTTGGCAACGTGCGCCTACAAGACCGTGTGAGTTCGGATGATTTCCTGCGCTGGCGCTCACTCGCGCTCAACCGCATCCAGGCCAACTACGACGGCACCACGCCGCGTGTGCGCGTGGGTGCTGTGGCGCTGTCGACGTTCTACGCGCGGGTCATCATCAACCCGAACGGGCGCCTGAACCTGCAGGACATCCGCGTGCAGCCGACCGAGGAGCGGCGCTCGCTGACCCAAAGCGAGCCTGCATCGGCGGCGGCTTCCGCCCCGGCAGCTGCGCCCGTGGTGGCTTCGGCCCCGGCTGCGCCCCCTGCATCGGCTGTTACCGTCACAGCCACCGGCCCCACGCCCAAAGCCGGCGGCGCCGGCCTGCGCGTTGACGCCATCACGCTGCAAGACGGCAACATTCGCTTCACCGACAACTTCGTCAAGCCAAACTACACCGCCAACTTGACCGCCATCGGAGGCTCGATCGGCACGATCAGCACGGCCGCCAACCAGACACCCGCAGATGTGACGCTGCGGGGCAGTGTCGACGGCACGGCACCGGTGGACATCCACGGCAAGGTGAACCCGCTCGCCCCCACGGCCTTCGTGGACCTGACGGCCAAGGCCGACGGCGTGGAACTGACCAACCTCACGCCCTACTCCGCCAAGTACGCCGGCTACCCGATCACCAAGGGCAAGCTGACGATGGATCTGCACTACCTGCTCGACCAGGGCAAGTTGACCGCTGACAATCACATCTTCATCGACCAACTCACCTTCGGCGACCGCGTGGAAAGCAAGGACGCCACCAATCTGCCAGTGCGGCTGGCGGTGGCACTGCTGAAGAATTCGCGCGGCGAGATCGACGTGCGCGTGCCGGTGTCCGGCTCGCTCGACGACCCGCAGTTCAGCATCGGCGGCGTCATCCTGCGTGCATTCGTCAACCTCATCGCGCGCGCCGTGACGGCGCCCTTCTCATTGCTGGCCAGCGCGTTTGGTGGCAGCGGCGGCGAAGAACTCGGCTACATCGAGTTCGATCCGGGCACGTCGAACATCAGCCAGGCATCGGTTGCCAAGCTGGACAAACTTGCCACGGCGCTCAAGGACCGCCCGGCGCTGAAGGTCGACATCGTCGGTCGCGTCGATCCGGAATTTGACCGCGACGGCCTGCGCCGGGAAGCCGTGAACCGCCAGATTCGCGAACAGAAGCTCAAGGACGCCGGCGATGCTGCCGAGGCAGATACCACCGTCAAGCCGGAGGAGGAGGCCAAGTACCTTGAACGCGCCTACAAAGCCGCCAAGTTCCCGAAACCCCGCAACGTGATCGGGCTTGCCAAATCGTTGCCGCCGGACGAGATGCGAAAGCTGATGGAAACCAATGTGCAGGTGACGGATGCTGACCTACGGGAACTCGCTCAACGCCGCGCCAACGCCGTTCATGTGACGCTGGCCGAACGTGTGGAGCCCGGACGTCTCTTCGTGGTGGCGCCCAAGCTCAATGCCGAGGGCATCAAGGACAAAGGTAAGACGACACGGGTTGATTTCGCGCTGAAGTGACCCATCTGTGGGATAATTCTATTCTTCTCTGGGGCCGACCTGGTTTCGACGTGGGTTGCGAAGCAGTGAGGGCATACCGAGGACCCGTCACCTCGTTAATCAATGGGAATGCAATAACTGCTAACGACGAACGTTACGCACTGGCAGCCTAAGGGCCGCCGTCCTCGCACTGGCTCGCTGACGGGCTAGGGTCGAAAGACTAGCGAGGTCATTTACGTCAGATAAGCTTTAGGTGAGTCACGGGCCTAGAGACGAAAACTTAGTGAATCGCCGTCGTAGAGCGTGTTCGTCCGCGATGCGGCGGTTAAATCAAATGACAGAACTAAGTATGTAGAACTCTCTGTGGAGGGCTTGCGGACGCGGGTTCGATTCCCGCCGGCTCCACCAAATGCAAAACCCCAACCGTTCTCGGTTGGGGTTTTTTCTTTTCGGCACACGCGCCTGCGGGACCTGCCCCGCGGAAGGATCGACCTAGCCGCTTCGGCTCACTGCAAGACATGCATGGCAGACGAGCCAGTCGAGCCGCCTCACGCCGCGCCAGTCATAGCTCATCGCAAAAACGACAGACGTATTCGCAGTGCCCATCCTTGCCTTGCCTTAATTGCGGCACTTTATGTCGAGGCCGGCAGCGGTGGCAACTGAAGATCGTCAAGACCGATGACGTTACGCCCGCCCGACCTCATCGGCAGCGCAGCGTCTGCCTCTGGTAGTTCCGTCCGGGTTCAGCCTGGCGCAACGCATATGGCGCCTGACACTGGTTGTCTTTCCACTTCACCGACAAGGTGCCCTGTTCCTGATTGAGCAGCACAAATGCATTCCCGTTCGGATCTGCGATGCCGAGGTGCCTGCCGGTTTGTGCGTCTTCCACGCTCGCGCCAAAAGGCACCGGCGTCCCATTCGCCTGCTGGAGTGCGAACTGGGCGCGCTGGCCGCTGTAACCCTTGAAGGTCGCCTGCACGATCGCGCCGCGGCGCGGCACCACCTGCTTGACGGTGTCCTCCAGTTCCACATCCGCACCCAGGTTATGCGTCTCGGGGCTCAGCGCATTCAGGCGATACGGCTGCGCATAGGTGATCACTGCGTACCCGTTGCGGCCGACCGACGTACCAGCATCGGTCTTCACGTCCACGCCCTTAAGCCCTTCCACCTTCATCAGCGCGAAGGTATCTCCCACGGTGCGGCTCAAGTTGACGCCGCCGCGATGGACCACAACAGAGCCCGTGGCGCCAACGCTAGTCGATTGGTAGTCGCGTGCAACGTTCACGTTGGCGTTGAGCTGCCCCATGTCGGTGTCACGGGTGATGCTTGCGCCGCCCGTGGCGCCGCGTCCAGTGCCGGTGTAACCGGCCTGCATGGCATACGAGGTTTTCTCGTTGACAAAGCCGCTCAGACCGCTCTGGACGTTGGTGCCGCCGTTGTTACTGTTACTGATATTGGTATACGCACGGCCCGACCGCAGCTTGCCACCCAGCGGAATCGACATCGTCAGCATGATTTGCTTGCTGTTGCCGTTTCCGCTAAACCGGGTGTCCTTCGTCTGGCTCAGGCTGAGGTTGTAGCTCAACTGTTTCCAGTTGTTGCCATAACCCACACTAAGACTGCGGCTCGACCCGGGCTGGTTCCAGTAGGTCTGCTGGCTGACGTTCAAGTAAACGCTGCCGTATCGGCGGTCCACGCCACCCAGGTCCTGGCTGGTCGTCAGGTCAATACGTGAGCGACTGCGCCCGGACTGAAAGCCGAGGCCGTTGACCCAACCATTGCTTGCGGTGCTGCTGAGATCGTTGACGTGATCGTTGAAGGTGCGGTAACCGGACGTCGAATATCGATAGGCAGCAAGCGTGAAGTTAGTGTTAGTGCTGGTAAATGTCTTGGCGTACAGAACCCGCACACTCTGCCCGGTGTCCCGCTTACCGCGCACCCGGCTGGTGGATTGGGTCACATCGACGGAAAGCGCGCCAATGGGTGTGTTGGTGCCGACACCCACGTTCACTGCCTGGAAGTCCTTTGATACCTGCAAGCCCCCAGCTACCGTACTGTTATCAGTCAGTCCATAGACGAGCGAACCGCTGACAAGATTGGGCGACGGGCCCTGCTCGCCATCGTATTTACCGGCGGCAAAGTTGTACTTGAGCCGCCCTTTGCGCAGCATCAACGGCAGGCTTGAAAACGCCTGGTGCGTGACACGCCTGCTGCCGTCGGCTTCGATCACGGTGATCTCAAGATCGCCGTTGGAACCGGACGGGAAAATATCGGTGAGTTGGAATGGGCCAGGCGGGACATTGGCCCGATAGAGAACATAGCCACTCTGACGTACCTCGATCACCGCATTGGTAGCGGCTTGTCCGCGCACCACCGGCGCGTAACCACGCTCGCTGTCGGGCAGCATGGCATCGTCGGCGCCGACTTGCACCCCGCGAAACCGCACGCTGTCGAACAACGTTGAATCGGAGTACTGCTCGCCGAGACTCAATTGGCCCTTGATGGCATCGACGTCGCGCTGCACCAGCGTGCGGTTGCTCTTGAAGCGGGTCTGGCCGCTGTTGCTTCCACTGACCGTGGACTCGTTTCTCAGTCGCCAACGGCCAATGTTCACGCCGTTCTGCAGGCCAATGAAATAGCTGCTGCTGTCGCTACCAATGCGAGTGTGGCCGTAGTTGCCGCTGAACTGGTAATTGACGTAGCCAGCTGTTACACCTTCGTCCCACAGAGCAGGGTCCACGTAGCCACGTGCTGCACGCGAGAGAAATGCCTGCGGAATGCTCAGATTCAGCTGCAGTCGGCCGGCGTCGAAATCGACTGAGGCCTGATCCATCACGTGTGGCAGATCAAGGCACGCCTGGCTATTGATGTCCAGCGGCGGGGTAACGCTGCTCAGATTGACGCCGAAGTCGTGCAGCATCTTGGCTGTCAGGCATGGGCGGAGCTGGGTTTTGTCACTGTCCTGATAAAAGTCGATATCACGGCGGCCCACCAGATTACCGTTGACTTCCACCTCGACCCGATAGGTGCCAGGCGGCACGCTGCTGCCGGAACTGAGCACGGCGCTCAGGTCCGCCGGGCGCCCTTGGCCATGCAAAAAGCTCGTGTTGTACGCGAGCAGCATTGAATCAGCCTGCGCAACGACCGTCTCCCCTTCGGAGGCCCGCGCGCTGTTCATCATCGCAAGACACACGGCCAGGTAGAGCGGCGTTGCGCTCGGGCGTGCAGCAGCCGCTTTTCCATTGGTCCTTCTGGAGACCGATTTGGTCGTCTGGCGGGTAGACATCGCAATGCTCGCTTCTGGCTTGGTGAATCGGGGGGGCTGTCACATAGGCAAGCTCCGCTACGGTTGGCGCGGGCTTATCCAGCCCGGGCGGGCTGGCGCAATCGAACCGGCTGGCAGCCGGCTCGATCAGTTGCCGGTGGAAACCGGCGTGCTCGGCTGACTGCCGTGCAAGGTGACGCGGTAGCTTTGGCGGCCGCCGTAGTCATTGATGACGTCGTAGCGCAGCTCCGGCACGGCGGTACTGGCCGGCAATTTCACCGGCAACGCCACCGTGGCGCCGGGGGCAACCATCTTCGCGTCGATGACTGGTTCTTCTGCGCTGCCGCTGTACCTTTGCATCGACCACGGTCACGTGGTAGAGACTCGGGTTGCTCAAACGCAGCATCGCCTTGCTGCCATCCTGGTTGAGCTGCCATTGCAGGCTGGCCGGAGCCTTCTGGGGGTCCGCGTTCAAACCAGCCGGCCGATAGAACACCTTGATGCGCTGGCGGACAGCCAGTTGCAATACGTTGTCGTTGTGGGCTGTCTGCGGAACCTCTTGTACATTCAACCAGAAGGCCGACTCACGATCTGCCGGCATACCCACGCCTTCGTACAGCACCCGCAGCATCTGCTGCTGCTTTGCTGCCAACTTGGCCAGCGGCGGAGTGATGGCAAACGGCAGTTGACCGTGCGCGCCTTCATCAAGCGGATCAAGCCACGCCTGGATCAATGCATCGCCACCATCGTTATTGACGACCACGGAGGTTTCCTTGTTCTTGCCGTCAAAGATCAGCCGCGTGGTGCTGAGGGAAATGCTGGCGTGACTCGCGGACGCAGCCAACGCGCACGCCAACGCCGCGCCAACGGCGCATCGTTTTGCTCTCATATCCGGAATAGCCTGTGAAGAATAGACGGCAGCGGCGTAATGACCGCTGCCGATTGAAGCCAGCCGTGTTGGCTGGCGCTTGTCTTACGCTTACTCGTAGGTGAGCGTGAACGGCAGGCTGGCGTTTGCAACACCCGGCTTGATCTTCGTCGGGTCTGCAGCCACATAGGCTGCGGCGAAGCGCACGTTGACTGCGCCGCCGGTCGACGGCACCGTGGTCTGCGCCAGCAGATCGCCATTGCTCAGGTCGAACGCGTTTGCGCCGGCGCCCGTACCTTCGTACACGGCAATGCTCACGCCTTGTGCGAAGCCTGCGGCGGTGTTGCCGTTGTTCACGCGCAGCGTCTTCTTGTCTGCGCTCAGCTCAGCCGTCTTGCCGGCGAACTTCATGCTGACCTTGGCGCCCGTCTTGCAGACCACGTCAATGTTGGCCGAGCCAGCGCCGTTGGCGAGGTTCTTCGGTGCAGTCAGCGTACCGATGTCATCGGCAGCAATGGTGCCCATGTCGACGTTGATGGTGCCTGCATCGCCTGCGAGCGAGGACACCTTGCAGGTGTCGCTCAGGATCGTGCCTTGGAAATTGATGACGCCATCCACCGACGTAGGCGTCGTTTGGGCCATTGCGGCGGCCGACAGCGTAGACATGGCGACGCCAGCCAGGAACAGTTTTGCTTTCATTGACTTACCCTTAGATTGAATCCGCGGCACGAACGTGCGGGATCTGGTCGAGAACAAATGCCTATCGAAGAAGGCAGGCGCAAGTATTCCAAGCGTGGCGGTCGCGCCATATCAGACTGTTCTGAAAAAGCGGGCGAGATTCGCGTTTTTGCTCGCACGTCGACGCTTTTGGCCATTCAGGCGCGACGCCTTTCACGTTGCGGAAGGTGGGGCTCGCTAGGCGGGCTGTCGAACGCGGAAATCGGAGCAGCACAAGGCTCCGTGCCGCCTCAGGTGAGGCGTACAAGGCATATGTGGGAATGCAAGGCGGGGTGAGGAACGCCCCGATGGCAGGCTCAGGTGTCAGTGCTGTCCATCGGGTGCAGCGATTGAAGCTCCGCCAGAAGCGCCTGTGCGTCTGCGGTGATGCTGGCAGACGGTTCTGAAAGATGCCGCTCCAACTCGCTTGCGGCCTCACGTGTTTGCAGGTCATCCACAACGGCGGCGGCACCCGATATTCGATGTGCCGCTCGACGTGCCTGCTCCACATTCCGATGTGCGACGCCCTGGGCAAGCATCTCAAGATCGGTTTTCATGGTCTGTCGATAGATCGCCAGCACGTCCACCGTCGGTGCCGCGTCGCGCTCTGCCGGCACCGTGTGGGCGTCAGAATCGCCATGGCCGCACCAGAGTTCGATCAGCTCCCGTAATGCGGCAAGGCGCAGCGGCTTGCCCAGAACGCCGTCCATGCCGCTGTCGAAGCACCGTGTGCGATGAGCATCGTCAGCCGCGGCGGAGATCGCCACAATGGGCGTGCGTTCGCTCCCGCGCCGGTGTTCGATTTCACGCATGCGCTGCGCGACGGTATAGCCGTCGATGCCCGGTAGGTTGCAGTCGAGCAGCACCATGTCAAACGCTGTCGAAGCGAATTGTTCGAGCGCCGCCTCGCCGGTGCCTGCGACGGTTGATCGGCAAGCCAGCGCATCAAGTTGATGCTGGATCGCGTGTTGCACGGCCTCGTGATCATCGACGATCAGGACTAGCGGTCCATCGTTCGATCCCGACAAGAGCGGTTTGATAGGCGGAGCCGGCGATGCCGCTTGCGCGCCAAGCGACGGATCCACGGGGGCCTGCGGTGATACCGACTCCGCGCCAGGTTCGCGCACCGGCAACATGACGGTGAACACCGTGCCGATCTCGGGGCTGCTGCTGACCGTGATCACGCCTTTCATCAGGTCGACTAATTCGCGGCAGATCGACAGGCCCAGCCCGCTGCCGCTGGCACCGCGGTTGCCTGGGCTTTCCACTCGCGCGTACGGCTCGAAGATATGCCGTTGGCGGTCCGGGGGATGCCCATGCCGGTGTCCCGGATTTCAAGCACAAGCGTGCCAGTACCCCGGCGCTTTCCGGGCAGGTAGTCGACGCGCAGAACCACCTTGCCGGCCTCGGTGAACTTGATCGCATTCACCAACAGGTTCAGAACGATCTGCCGCACGCGCATGGGGTCGATTTCGACGCTGAAATCTGGCGCGCACGCTAGATCGAGGAACAGCGCCAGCTGCTTCTCCTCCGAGCGCCAACGCACCATGTCGAGCGTCTGCTCGGCCCATGGCCCGATCTCGGTTCGCTGCAGCGCGAGCGTCACGCTGCGCGATTCGAGACGAGAGTATTCGAGAACATCGTCGAGCAGCGCGAGGAGTGTTTCCGATGCCGAGACCGCTGCATTCGCGCGGCTCGCCTGTTCGCCAGTCAGCTGCGAGCGCTGGAGCAGCTCCAGCGACGCAAGGATGGTGTGCATCGGCGTGCGGATTTCGTGGCTGATGAAGGCGAGGAACATCGCCTTGTCGCGCTCACTACGTACGGCCGCAACGCGCGCGCGCCACAGCACGTACGCCAGGATCGCGAAGGCCAGCACAACACCGCCAACCAGCGCAACCTGCCACCATCGGTAATGGAGGATCGACGAAAGCGACGGTGCGCCGTAGTCGGTGGTTTCCTGCCATCGGTGCCGGATGGCATCAGCCTCTGAGGCCGGAATGGCGGTGAGCGACTTATCGAGAATCGACGCGAGCACGGTGTTGTCCTCGCGCGTGACCATCGTCAGCGCATACGGACGATCCCAGATGCTGCCTGAGAGAAAAGCCGGCCCTTGAACTGGCGATTCAATTGCGGAAGGAGAGACGCGTCGGTCCCGAGGGCGGCGTCCGCCTCTTCGTTTGCGACGGCCTCCAGCGCATCGGACTCATCCTGAAACGTCAGCAACGTAACGGGTACATCGCTGTGGCGAATGGCAAGTTCGAGCCCGCCACCGCCTTTGATTGCAACCCGCTTGCCGGCCAGTTGCGGGAAGCCGGCAAACAGGTTTTCACGCTCGGCCGTGACGATTGCGATTGTGCCGACGTAGTACGGCGTACTTGCAGTGAACCCGTCTCGTTGGGGTGCCGCGTCGTAGTTCTTGCCCCAGTCCGGCAACATGTCGATGCTGCCGGACTTCAACGCTGCGACGGACCCTTTCCAGCAGGCGCCGTCGACATATTCGAAGCGCAACCCGCTCAGATCCGAAACCGCCTCGAGAAACGACGGAACGATGCCAACCACCTTGCCGCCTTCGACAAACTCGAACGGACGCCAGTGCGCGTTGACGCAGGTGCGCACCACCGGATGCGCAGCAATCCATGCATGTTCTTCCGGCGTGAATAGCGAGGTCGCTGCCGCATGGCTGCCCGCGGACGTCAAGCCAAGCCAACCGCCCAGGATCAGCGCGCGCACCATCGCCGCTACATTATTCACAGCATCCCCAGTCGCCATATCGGAATCGATTGCATCAGCGCGTCGCGTTTGCGACGTTGCCGAGCTGCCATTCCACAAGCTTAATTCAGTCCCGAGCCAGATGGCCGGAAACTGCCTTCAGGCCGTGTGGAGCGGTCAGCGAACGCACGGATGCGATTCGACCGGTGACGGGGCTGTCGCTTGTCGCCCGGGGAAGAACGCGGACGCTCAAGACCGACACGCGCGACGCCGCGCCAGGGCTACTGCAGCGGCGGCCAGCGCGAGCCCGACGATCGGGTCCACCGCACCGGCACCTCCCTCCCCTGGGCTGCCTGGGGCACCGCCCGCCGCCGCATCGCCTTCCGGACTCGTGCCGCCACCTGCAGCTTGCGTAGTGAGCGCGAGGTCGACCAGCACCGGATCGTGGTCCGACGAGCGGTACGCGTCCGGCGCGTAGAACGTCTGCTGCTGCTCGGCGCTCTTGTAGGCAAAGGAATATTCCAGCGCAATCGGCTCATCGGCGTTGATGTGCCATTCGTGCACGGCACGCACACGCTCGGCCAGGCCCGAATCAGCCAGCGCATGGTCGATGTAGCCGGCTTCGCCGCCATAGACGTAGCTGTAGGCATTCTTGCCGACGAACTTCGCCACCATGTCGGCATAGCCCTTGTCGGCGAACAGCACGACGGGGTCTTCCTTGGCATAGCTGTTGAGGTCGCCGATCAGGAGCTTGCCGATGTCTGCCACACCGGTCGGCGAGGTCGCGAGCCAATCGGCGATCAGGCCGGCAGCGCGGACGCGGGTGGGGTTCCAGCAGCTTTGGCCATCGCCCTGGTCGGCGTCCTTGCCGGTCGCGCCGGAGCAGCCCTTCGACTTCAGATGATTGACGACCACCGTGAAGTTCTGCGTGCCGCCGATGCGCCGGAAGCTGCGCGCCAGCGGCTGGCGGTTCTTGTCGTCGATGGCCAGGGTGGCCGGCACGCCAACCGGTTCCACGGTGCGGCTGTTGTAGAGGATCGCCACCGTGATCGCATCGCTGCCGAGCTTCGGCACGCCCGGATCGACGTAGCGCCAGTCGGCACCAAGCTGGCTCGTCAGCCGGCGGATGGCGCTGAGGCTGCCGTAGCCGTCGTTCTCGATTTCCATCAGGCCGACCACGTCAGCGTCGATGGCGCGGATGGCGGCGACGATCTTGGCCTCCTGGCGTTCGAACTCCGCCGGTGTCTTGGCCCCTCGATTAGCCGGATCATCGAAGCCGGCGCCTTTGCCGTCACCGTTGAAGTAGTTCAGCACGTTGAACGACGCCACGCGCACATCGGCCTGGGCGTGGCGAGCCGGTGCGCCAGCACGCGGGTTCGGGGCGGCATTGAAAGCCGGTGCAGCCGCGCCCGGCACGGGCTGCAGGCGCCAGGCGTTGTAGCGCATTTCCAGCGCGCCCTGCACGCCGCTCACCGTATAGCCGGCGCGCACGGGGTTCGCGGCCGACAAGCCCGGCGCCGGATAGCGAACGGTGCCAGGATTCTGCTGATTGGAGCCGTCGTCGAGCACGATGCGGTTCAGCGCATTGGCCGCCGCCTGCGCTGCCGCCCCATTCCCGGGAGGCGCCACGTTTGTGGGCAGCGGCAGGCGCCCGTTGCTGAGCAGGACGCTGCCATAGCGCCCCAGCTCGTACGTTTCGCTCACCGTCAGCGTTTGCGGCAGGCGCACGAGCATCCCTTCATATGCCGACAGCGCCTTGGCATCCGCCACGGGCAACGTCACATCGACGGGCGTCACGCTGTGGCCGCTGGCGCAGCTTGCGATGCCATTCGTGGCCAGCGTCAGTTGCGTTTGGCCGTACTTTTCCTCGACCTGGCCGACGAGGTGGACGAGGTCGCCAGCGCGGGCGCTAACGCCGGGCGCATAGACGAACAGACCTTCCGACACGCCGGGCAACCTGCGGCGCTGTGCGTCCGGTTGTTGCACGAAGAAGCCGTTGAAACCGTTGGTGCCGCTGTAGTCGGCGGTCACGACCGCTTCGATCTCGACGTTCTGACCGGCCAGCGGCGAAGTCGCGCCCGCGCCCTGCACATCCGCAAGGTGTGTTGCCGGCGCGCCGCACACGGCAACGACCGGCGATGGCGGCGTGACCGTGCCCTGCCCGTTGTACAGGCCAAGATCGGAAAAGTCGTCGATGTTGAACGCGTCCCATTGGACGGATGGATCGAAGGCCGCCGTGATGTTCGTGTCGCCCGTCTTCACCGTGCCTTTGCGGCGCAGCGTGTGGTCCTTCGTACCAGCGCTGGCTGTGCCCCAAAAGCCGGACGGCGGCTGATAGCCGACTTGGCCGATGCGATCGACAACGACGCCGGAGCGTGTCAGCGTGAGCGCGTCGTCGCCGTTGAACGAGAACGCCGTGGTCTGGTTGACGCGCGTGCCGAGCGCGCTTGCCAGCGTGCTGTGGGCCATCACGTGAACGGCCCCGGGCGCCAGCTTGCCCGAGAGCGAAAACGAAGCGGTGGGCGTGCTGGCGCCATTGTTGTACTGCTCGATCTTGTAGACCGACAGATCGGCCTCGGTGCCGTCCGGGTTGTAGATTTCGATGGCTTTGTTGTTCGAACTGCCTTCGACGTACTCGCTGATAAGAAGCTCGGCACGAGCAGGCAACGCCGCGAACAGCACGACGGGAAGGAGGAAATGCAGGCGCATGGGGATCAGGGGATGGGGAGAAATGGTTTCGGCATACCTTCAACAACGCCGATGACGCACGCATGGCGCGCCGTCGCCGGTCGTTCAGCATTCTGTAAGCCGAGCCATCCAGGCAGCCCGCCCTCACCAAAAAATGAAAAACCCGCGACGCTTTCGCAGTCGCGGGTTTTTTATGCAACGGATCGCTTATCAGCCGCCGATCGTCACATTGAAGACAAGGCCATCGGGCCTCACGAGGTAGTAGCCGCCATCTACACCGACCCAGTGGTAACCGCGCGGCGGGGGTGAAAGACGATGCTCGCGCCAGTCGTCAATGATGTATGGCGATCACGGTATTCGGGTGGAATGCGCTCACCGCGGTGCCACCGGTGAGCCATCTCGCGATCGGCTCGACGGTCCATATCGACACGTTCTTCGTGGCGGTCGCGGTCCCAGCGGTGGTCGCGCTCTTGCGCATGGCTGGCCAGCGGTGCAAGCGCAGAGACGGCCAGCATCAACGACATCAGTAACTTGGTCTTTTGCATGGATTGGCTCCTTGAAGCGTCCGGACATGCCGGACCTTGTTTCCACTCTATGCCGCCCCTCCGCTCCAGGCTGTGACGAAGCACGTTAAGGATGTAACAGTGGATTTTCGAGTGCCGCGTGCGCCGCCTGAGCCGTCAGTGGACCAATACAGAATTGCCAGTTTTTGTGATTTTCTGTACCTGTCGGGCCATCGACACCGGGTGCTAGCCTGCAAGCTCCTCACCTTTGCCGCCGATTGCACATCTGCCATGCCCACCCTCACCAATCTGCTGACCTTTGCCTTGGTTGCGCTCGGCATGGTGCTGACGCCAGGCCCGAATATGATCTACCTGATCTCGCGCTCGATCTGCCAAGGGCGCAACGCGGGGCTGGTGTCGCTGGCGGGCATCGCCACAGGCTTTGTCTTCTACATGCTGTGCGCCGCATTCGGCATCACCGCCTTGCTGATGGCCGTGCCGTTTGCCTACGATGCGCTGCGCTTTGGCGGGGCCATCTATCTGCTGTACCTCGCCTGGCAGGCAGTGCGGCCGGGCGGCCGGGCGCCGTTCCAGGTGCGCGAACTGCCGATGGACAGCCCGCGCAAGCTCTACACGATGGGCTTGCTGACCAGCCTGCTCAACCCGAAGGTGGCGGTGCTGTATCTGTCGCTGTTGCCGCAGTTCATCGAGCCGGCGCACGGCAGCGTGCTGGTGCAGTCGGTCTGCCTGGGGGTCACGCAAATCTGCGTGAGCGTGACGGTCAATTCGATGATCGCGGCGACGGCGGGCAGCATCGCCGCGTTTCTCTCGCGCAAGCCGAGCTGGCTGTCGGTCCAGCGCTACCTGATGGGCACCGTGCTGACCAGCCTGGCGCTGCGCATGGCGATGGAAGCGCGCAAGTAGCCGCACACAGTCGATCAAAAGATCTGCCGCCGAATGAAAACGGGGCGATCCAGCCAAACCGGATCGCCCCGTTTTCTTTGAACGCGCTGCCAGATCAGCGACGGCGCATATAGAACGTGAACACCTTGTCGTGCTCGCTGTGCTCCAGCAGCTCGTTGCCGGTCTGCTTGGCAAATGCCTGGAAGTCCCGCGTGGCGCCGGGGTCGGTGGCAAGAATCTTGAGCACGTCGCCGCTTTGCATGTCGGCAAGCGCCTTCTTCGTGCGCAGGATGGGCAGCGGGCAATTCAGGCCGCGCGCGTCGATTTCCTTTTGAAACTCCATGTCTTCCTCAGTGGTACGGGCAAGCGGCGCAGTACCGCTCGCATCAGTCATTCCGGGATTGTAACGAGCCGCGTGGGTTGCCACTGGCGCGGCGGCGGCTCGGCTGGTTCGCCGGTACGGATGTCGATGTAATTGACCGGCAGGCCGCGCGCGGTCAGGAAATCGGCGACGGCATAGCCGGTGCCGGCCGTCCACGGACGGACTTTCTCAAACGGCTTCAAGCGGTATTCGACCAACTCTTCCGACAACGCGATCTCGCCATCGGCCACCACGTGGTACGCGATGATCAGTTCGTTCTTGCGGATGAACTCATACACGCCGATCAGCGAGATCGATTGTGCGTCGAGGTTCGTCTCTTCCTTCAGCTCGCGCGCGATGCCCTCTTCGGGCGTCTCGTCGCGTTCGAGAAAGCCCGTGACGAGCGCGAACATGCCCTCGGGCCACAATGCGTTGCGCGCCAGGAACATCTGCCCGCGATATTCGACAACCGCCGCCAGGACGGGCAGCGGATTGTTCCAGTGCACGAAGCCGCAGTCCTGCGCCGGGCACGCGATGCGCAAGCGCCCGGCGTTGTGCTGCTCGACCAGCGGCGTGGCGCATTGCGGACAGAAACGGTAGTCGAAGCTCATGGCAATCAGATCGATTGAACGGCCTGCGCGCAGGCTGCGCGAATATCGGCGGCGAAGGCTTCCACCGTCTCGGGCTGCACGTCCCACGAGCACATCAGGCGGCAACCGCCCGCACCAATGAACGTGTAGAAGCGCCAGCCGCGCGCGCGCAGCGTCTCGATGGCGGGCAGCGGCAGCTCGGCGAACACGGCGTTCGATTCGGTCGGGAACATGATGCGCACGCCCGGCACGTCGGCAATGCGCGCGTGCAGCAGCTGCGCCATCGCGTTGCCGTGACGCGCGTTGCGCAGCCACACATCGTTCTCGAGCAGACCCAGCCACGGCGCCGAGATGAAGCGCATCTTCGATGCAAGCTGCCCGGCCTGCTTCACGCGATAGGCGAAGTCCTCGGCCAGGCGGCGGTCGAAGAAGACCACGGCCTCGCCGACCGGCAGACCGTTCTTCGTGCCGCCAAAGCACAGCACATCCACGCCGGCGCGCCAGGTGATCTCCGACGGATGCACGCCCAGCGACGCCACCGCATTCGCAAAACGCGCGCCGTCCATGTGCACCCGCAACTGCCGACGCTTGGCAATCGCGGCAATCGCGCGCACCTCGTCGACGGTGTAGACGGTGCCGACTTCCGTCGACTGCGTCAGCGAAACCACCTTCGGCTTCGGGTAGTGGATATCGGAGCGCCGCGTGACGAGCGCTTCGACCGCATCCGGCGTCAGCTTGCCGTTTTCGCCTTTGGCGGTCAGCAGCTTGGAGCCGTTGGAGAAAAACTCCGGGCCGCCGCATTCGTCGGTTTCGATGTGCGCCAGCTCGTGGCAGATCACGGAGTGATACGACTGGCACAGCGACGACAGCGCCAGCGAATTGGCCGCCGTGCCGTTGAAGACAAAGAAGACTTCGCAGTCGGTCTCGAACAGGTCGCGGATGCGGTCGCACACGCGCTGCGTCCAGGAATCGTCGCCATAGGCCGGCTCATGGCCGCTGCCGTTGGCCTCCAGGAAATACTTCAGCGACTCCGGGCAGAAGCCCGCGTAGTTGTCTGAGGCGAAATGCTGCATGGGCTGCATGGCGGACCGGCAAATGAGAGTGGAGGACGGGTTACTTCTGTTCGGACCACAGCACGCCGCCGGTGGCCCAGTTTTCGCGCTTGATGTCGGTGATGATGATGTCGACGGCAGCCGGCGCGCAGCCGAGCGATTCGCACGTGACGCGCGTCACTTCTTCGACGAGCTTCCTCTTCTGCTCAACGCTGCGGCCCTCGAACATCTCGATATGGAAAGTCGGCATGGTGTCTCCTGTTTAGTGGGTCGCTTTGACAGTCGCGTCAGTCACGATATGAAGCGTCGATTTTATCCAGTTTGCGCAGCAGCGCCGGCCACTCGATCACGCCTTCGATGGCGCCGCCATCTTCGAGCTGCTCTGCCGCGCGGTCTGCCACTTCCGGCGCGGGCGAGACGACCTCGCCGCCGGCAAGCGCCTGAATCTGGATCTCGCATGCCTTGATGAGCGTGGCCATCAGCACGTGTGCCTCGGCCACGGTCCGGCCGATGGTGAGTGTGCCGTGATTGCGCAGCAGCATGGCGAAATGATGGCCGAGCGACGCGGTCAGCCGCGCGCCCTCTTCCGGCGTAAAGGCAAGTCCTTCGTAATCGTGATAGGCGATGCGCCGGTGAAACCGCAGCGCATGCTGAGACAGCGGCAGCAGCCCGTGCTTCTGCGCGGACACGGCAATGCCCGCCGTGTTATGCAGATGGATCACACACTGCGCGTCGGGCCGCGCGGCATGCACGGCAGCGTGCAACGCAAAACCCGTCACGTTGACGGACGGACGCGCCGCTGCATCGGGCCAATCGCCGACGAGTTGGCCGCGGCCATTGATCTTGACCAGGTTGGATGCGGTGATCTCGTCGAACGCGAGGCCGAACGCGTTGATCAGGAAGTGATCGGGCTCGCCCGGCACGGTGGCCGACAGATGGGTGTAGACAAGGTCGTCCCAACCGTTGAGCGCGGCCAGTCGGTACGCGGCCGCAAGGTCGACCCGCACGGCGCGCTCGGCCTGGCTGATCTCGCCGCCGGGCACAACGGCATCGGGGCGCAAGGCAAAAGACATGAGGCTCCTCCAATGGAGGAGGCATTCTAGAACGGGCGCGTCGACCGCGTGGTGGGCGCCTTCACATGCCGCGCATCACGCACGCGCGGGCGACGCGCGCCTGACCGCAACGAAGATCATCACGCCCGCCACCAGCGACACCGCCGCTACCGCCAGCGATGCATTGAAGCCGCCCGTGGCGGCAAACAGGCGGTTTGCCAGCGGCGGCCCTGCGATCTGGCCGATGCCATACGCGGCCGTCATCAAGCCCATCAGACGGGGCGCGGCATGCGGCCACAGCCGGCGCGCCTCGCGCATGGCGAATAGCGTGATCGCGGTGAACGGCAGGCCGAGCAGCGTGCTGGACAGCGCCAACCCGGCCACCGTGGGCCACACGATGCTGATCGCCACGGCCACCGCTTGCATTGCGTATGCCGTGGCGAGCAGCGAGCGGTTGTCGCGCGCCAAACTGATCCGGGTCGATAGGAACGCGCCGAGGGCGACGCCCGCACCAAACATCGGCCAAAACAGATCTGGCCAGACGGAACCCGCGGGCAGCACCTTGCGGGCGATCACCGGAAGAAACGTGGCGGTGATGATGTAACCGAAGCCCGCCAGCCCGTAGGCAATCGTGAGCGCGCTGGTGGGCGCATCCAGGCCGGGTGCCGTGCCGGAAGCTGCCGGCGCCGGAGCAGCATGCGCGTGGGTTTCCGGCCGGATGGTCGACCACACCGCCGCAGAGAGCAGCGCTGAGAGCACGCCAAACGCCAGCCATGCCGACGTGGCGTGCCAACCCAGCGCCACCATGCCGCTGGCCGCCAGCCCCGGAATGGCGATGCCCAAGCCGGGCCCGCAGAAGATGATGCCGCCAAGCGCCGCATGCCCAAGCTCGGTCAGCCGATGCAGGCACCAGCCGGCCGTAAAGACGAACACGAGCGCGCTGGCCATGCCTGCCGCAAAGCGCAGCAGAAGCCACGCCGGCTGCCCTTGCAGCACGCCCATTCCGGCCGTCAGCAGCACCGTCGCAACCAGGCCGGTGCGGATAAGCCGCGCCGCGTCGCCACGCACCGCCATGCAGGCCAGCGCGCCCACGAAATAACCAAGGTAATTGCCGGTGGCCAGCCAGCTGCCCTGCGCCAGCGTCAGGCTGCCGTCGTGCAGCATCATCGGCAGGATCGGCGTGAAGGCGAAGCGGCCGATGCCCATTGCCACCGACAGCGCGACCATGCCCGCAATCGCCACGCGCCAGGCGGTGGCCCGCTGGGAATGCGCGGCGGACACGGCGGAGGTGGACGACAGGATGTGCTCCATGGAAAGGCCTGGATGAGGAAATCGGCACTTCATCGTACGCAAGGCCGCTCATCCTGAAAAATGAATTATATTGAACAAACCCATTAGCATTTGAGATACATCATGGATCTGTCCTCGCTCGAGATCTTCCGGACGGTCGTGCGCGAAGGCGGTGTCACCCGGGCGGCGCAGCAGCTCAATCGCGTGCAGTCGAATGTGACGACCCGCATCCGCCAGTTGGAGACTTCGCTCGGCGTGCAGCTGTTTGTGCGCGAAAGCAAGCGCATGGTGCTGACGCCGGCCGGGCAGACCCTGCTGACCTACGCCGACGACATCCTCCGCCTGGCCGCCGAAGCGCGCCAGGCCGTGCAGCCGCGCGAGCCACACGGGCGCCTGCGGATTGCCTCGATGGAAAGCACGGCGGCCAGCCGCCTGCCGGCCCTGCTCGCCACCCTGCATCAACGCTGGCCGCGTGTGCAACTTGAACTGGTGACGATGACCACGCGCCAGTCCCTTCAGGCGTTGTCGAACTTTGAAGTCGATTGCGCGTTCGTTGCCGAAACCGCGTGCCTGAACAACACGCGCGCCGCCATGACGACGCTGCCGGCCTTTGCGGAAGAGCTGGTACTGATTGCACACCGCGCCCATCCGCCCATCCGTCGAGCTTCGGATGTGCAGACCACGGGCCTGCTCGCATTCGAACCCGGCTGCGCCTATCGGCAGCTGATCGAAGACTGGTTTTCAGCAGACAGTGTGGTGCCGTCGCGGGTGTTGGAGCTTGGCTCGTACCACGCCATCATCGCGTGCGCGGCGGCCGGGATTGGCGTGGCGCTGGTGCCGCGCTCGGTGCTCGAGCTGTATACGAATGCGCCGGAAATCAGCATCCACTCGCTCGGCAAGCCGGGCCGTGTCGACACGCTGCTTGCTTGGCACCGCGACATGGCTGGCCCCGCCCTGCAGGCGCTGGTGCAACTGCTGAGCGAGCCGCAGCCGACGGTAAAGGCCTCCGCGCGCGAAGCCGTTGCAGCCTGATGGGAAAGCAGAGATCGAGACTGCACCGCCCTCAGCGGACCGATCTCACAGATCGATCTTCATGCCCAGCTTGAAGAGCCGCGGCGCCCCCATCGACAGACGATTGTTGCCGGCGCCCGCCCAGTAGCGCTTGTCGGTCAGGTTGTCGACATTGAATTGCAGCGTCGCCCGCTTGCCGGAGATGCGCGTCACGTAGCGCACGCCGGCGCTGAAGAGCGTCGTGCCGCCCAGCTCTGCCTGGTTGGCGTCGTTCACGGGGCGCGGGCCGAGGTAGTACGCGCCCGCGTTGAACGAGACAGAACGCAGCATCGGCAATGTGTATTCGGCAAAAACGCTGGCGGTGCTGCGCGGCGTGTTCTCCGGTGTTTTTCCGTCGAGACCGTTGCCGACACCGCGGAACTTCGCGTCCGTCCAGCCGGCCGAGGCCAGCAGCGCCAAGTCCTTGGTGACGCGGCCCTGCGCGGTCAGCTCGATACCCCGAATCCGCTCGCGGCCGTCCTGCACGAAGATGTTCGCGTCGTTGGTGTAGCTCGCCGCACGGTCGATGTCGTACACGGCGGCGGCGAGTTGTGTGCCGGCCGGCGTTTCGTAGCGCACGCCCACTTCCTTCTGCTCGGACAGCGCAGGCGGCATGGCCACGTTGGCGTTGGCGGCCGTGTTCGAGCCCGCGCGCCGGCTTCCAAGCCCTGCGCGTACGACGCATACGCCGACAGCGCCGGCGTGAACTTGTAGATGACAGCCCCAGCGGCGTGGTCTTGCTGGCCTCGTAGCGGTTGGGCGCCTGCTCGCTGGTGTAGCGCGTGTAGCGCAGGCCGGCAATGACTTGCCAGTGCTCCGACAACGTCATGCGATCCAGCGCGTAGACACCCGTGTCCACGGCGCGCTGCTCGGCCGTAAAGCCGGTGCCGGTGGTCGGCAGCCAGCCGAGGTCGACGGTGTTGTACAGATTCTGCGTGCCGGAAAAGCGGTCGGAGTACACGGCCGCCTGGCGCATGTCGGAACGCGCAATGCCGAAGGTCAGGTCGTGCGTGATCCAAGCCGTCTTCTCGGTGCCGGAAACGTCGGCTCGCACGTGGCTGGTGTTCCAGCGACCGTTCTGGCGCTGGCCGGACAGCGTGCCGGCGCCCGTCAGCGCGTTGGTCAGCTTGAATTCTGAGAACGCCCGCGTGCGCGCCGTCTCCGACAAGCCGCCTTCCACCGTCAGCAGCCACGCATCGGCGAGCGCGTAATCGGCACGCAGCAGCGCGTTGGTGTTGTTGCCATCAAAGTCGGCCCAGCCCGGCGCAATGCGTTTGCTCGGATCGGGCATGGCCGGCAACGTGATGACGCCGTTTTTGGCGGCGGGTAGCGTCACCACCGACTGCTCGGTGATGACCTTGCGCGAATATTCCACGTCGGCCTTCAGGCTCAGGCGGCTGTTGATCTTCCAGTCGAAGGCCACGGCGGCAAGCTGCCGCGTGCCGTCAATGCCGCTGGTAGGCGACTGCAACGAGCCGCCCGCCGCGTTGAAGCGAATGCCGTACTGATTGTCTTCACCGAAGCGCCGGCCGACGTCGAGCGTGCCGACAGCGGTGCCGTTGCTGTCGAACTGCATGCCAAGCGTCGTCACCGGCGTGTTGCCCGCCCGCTTGGTCACGAGATTCACCACACCGCCCGGCGTCGTGTAGCCGTAATACAGCGCCGACACGCCTTTGAGCACCTCCACGCGTTCCTTGTCTTCCAGCGGGATCGCCGTGAGTGCTGCCATCGGCATCGAACCGTTGAAGCGGAAATTGGTCCGGTTCTCCAGCGTCACGCCCCGGATGGCGAGGTTGTCGAACGTTTCCCCGACAGCTGCTGGCGCGTCACGCCCGCCGTATTGCGCAGCGCGTCGTACAGCGACGTGTCTTGCTGCGCGTCGAGCGCCTCGCGCGTGACCACGTTCACGGTGGCAGGAATGTCGCGCAACGCCATGCCGCGGAACGCCCCGACCTGCGCCGTGCTGGCTGCAAAGCCCCGCTGGCTGCCTGCCGTGACGGTCGTCTCGTTGAGGTCGACCGTCGCGCTGCCTGCGGCCGGCTGGCCTGCTTCGGCATGCGCCAATGTGGAAACGGCAAGAGGAATGGCGGCGAGCGCGCAGCAAAAGCGCGGGCCGTGAGATGACGGTTCATCGCAGGCAACAGGGTCGATCAGGATTGGCGAAACCGGACGCGCGGCAATGCGCTGAGAGAAGAAAAACGCGCCGCAAAACATCACGCGGCGCGTCGATCTGTTGGCTGGCAGGTGGAAACCCGCTGGCTCGCCCGGCTGGAGCGATGGTCAGCGGGTGGGCATTCGCCCGTGGCCTTCCATCAAATGAGAATGATTCGCATTATATAGATTGAAATGTGATGTCAGCAACTGTTAATTCGCCGGCACCCCTGCTTCCACTGGGGCCAGTGCTGCACGATGTCGTCCAGCAACGGCTTGGCCGCATTGACGAGATTGTGCGTGGCCGGCACGAAACCACCCTGCTGCGCATAGTTGATGAGCCCGTCGGAGGCAGTCTGGCCGTCATACGGCCGGTCGAAGTCGGACCCGGCGCGCAGCAATGCCACACGGCTGAAGTCGACCTTGCCGGCACGGGCGCCGCGCGTCAGGACTTCCAGCGTGGCGTTGTCTTCCTGCGCCGTCGTGCAGTAGGTGCCCTTGTTGTCGGTCATCGTCTTCACCCAGTCACGCGCCCGCTGGCCGAGGTTGCGGCCCGCCCACCATGTGTCGGCGGAAGCCACGTCGCACTGGATGACAGCGGGTGGCTGATTGGCCGGCGCATATGCGTAGTTCTTGCGGAATGCGATGGCCTCGGGGCTGTCTTCCAGCGTCGCGGATTTCGACAGCGTGTACGCCTTCTGCAGCAGCGTCTCGTTGAGCTGGAACACCTCGGTGCGGTAGTCCATCGGCGGCTTCTGGCCGGGGCCCTTGGTGCCGATGCCGAAGTAGCCGTACGGCCAGCCGGCCGGCATCTCGCGCGCATCGATCTCGTGCGACAGGCCGTAATCAACCGCATACCGCGCCCACGCCGCAGAGCCTACCGTCCCCTGCCCCGGATCGATGCCCGCAATGCCGGCAATCACAAAATACGTGTGCGAGAGGTCCAGCTTGCTGCGATAGAGCAACGCGGAAATCGTCGACGCGGCATTGGCGTAGCCCATGCCCGTGGTGACCTGACAGATGCCGTCGTAGTTGCATAGCATGTTCGGCGCATCGGGCGACAGGCCGGAGATATAGACCTTCTCCTTCAGGTCGTAGCGGTCGATAAAGGTTGGGCTTCGCCCTGGAACATGTTGATGACGATGACCTTCACTCCGTCATACGCGCAGCTGTTCAAGGTCAGCGCTGCGGCACCGACGGCGCAGAGCTTCGCGATCGTACGCAAACGCGGCATGGGCATCTTGAGTCGGGAATCGATCATGGCGAGGGCACTCCGTGTTTCCACACGCTCCAGCGCGTGACGATCTCGTTGACCAGCGGACCGCCCGCCAGGTACAGGTTGTTGAGCGACGGCACGAACCCGCCCGAGTTGCTGTTGACCAGCGAGTCGTACGGCGTCTGCCCCGGATACGGCCGATCGAAGTTGGACGCGGTGCGCAGCACGGCCACGCGTTGCAGATCGAGCAGGCCCGCCTTCGCACCGCGTGTGAGCGCCTCGAACGTGGCGTTGTCTTCCTGCTGCGTGGTGCAGTAGGTGCCCTGCCCGTCCGTCAGCAGCTTGACCCACGCAGCTTCACGCTCGCCCAGCTTGGCGCCGTGCCAGTACGTGTTGCCGGCAGCGGTGTCGCATTGCACGACAGAGGGCGGCTGGTTGGCCGGTGCGCTCGGGTAGTTGGCGCGATAGGCCCGCGCGGTGGCGTTGTCGTCCAGCACCGCGCCCTTGGACAGGGCCAGCGCCTTCTGCAGCAGCGCCTCGTTCACGCGAAAGACTTCGGTCTTGTAATCCAGCGGCGGCTTCTGCCCGGGGCCTTGCGTGTTGATGCCGATGAAACCGTTCGGCCAGCTGGCGGGCACCTCGCGCGCGTCGATCTCCCACGCGATGTCGCTGTCGACCAGGAAGCGCGCCCACGCGGCGCTGCCGAGCGTGCCCTGCGACGGATCGATCCCCGCAATGCCCGCCACGAGGAAATACGTGCGCTGCAGATCGAACTTGCCGCTGTAGATCAGCGCCGACACCGACGACGCAGCATTCGCCTTGCCCATGCCGGTGGTGAGCTGGCAGACGTCGCTGGCGTTGCAATGCACGTTCGGATAGTCGATGGACAGGCCCGGCACCGGCACGTCCTGCGTGAGGCCGAGCTTGTCGATCCAGGCTGCGCCTCGGGCGCGAACATGCTGATGATCAGCACCTTGACCTTGCGCGCGTGCGACTCCGGCGCAAGTTGCGCACCCGGCTGCGTCGATGCGCCAACGCCTGCCGCCAGCAACGCACCAACCGCGACGGCACGCGCCAATCGTTTGCCTTTGCGCCCGAGCAGCCGGTGCGGCGGCTGCGGCGGCGGGGCGTCGACCTTCTCAGATAGGACGCTCATGGTTCTCCTCGGATTTTGGGGATAGGGATGGGATCAACCCGCGCTGTGGGGAACAGCGCGCGCCACCGATGCAAGTTGCCTGCCAGGCGGCACACAATCTCTACGCAATCGGCAACGTGTTCCGGTATAGGCCATGGCGGCGCCTGTCTCCAGCTGGGCACCGTTCCGGAGCTTGTTCTTACGGCGCAGACAAGCCCCACAGCGGGGCGCGCCTTGCCCTGAAATTCAGGCTACCGCCCTACGGAAATCCGTTGATGCGTTGCGCAAATGGTTCCGCGTCACGCCGATCGCCGGTGCCTTGCGACCCAGCACCGTCCGCCACGACCCGGGGAAGCAGGCCGAGGCCACTACGTTCGGCATCTTTGAGGGCGTGGCGGCGGATAAGCGCCTGCGCATCTTCCCGCTGGAAACCACACCCCCTCGCCGATCGCCCAAAACAAAACGGCGCGCGCCCCGTTGCCGGGAACGCGCGCCGTTCAGCGCATGCGGTGCGAAGGCGTTACATCAGACCTTCTGCTGGACCCACGCTGCCACACCGGCCAGCGCCTGCGGCAGGTTGTCCGGCTCCGTGCCGCCAGCCTGTGCCATGTCCGGGCGGCCGCCGCCCTTGCCGCCGACCTGCTGGGCGACAAAGTTGACCAGCTCGCCGGCCTTGACCTTGGCCGTGGCGTCGGCCGTCACGCCGGCAATCAGCGCGACCTTGCCGTCGCTCACGCTGCCCAGCACGATGGCCGCGGTCTGCAGCTTGTCCTTGAGCTTGTCCATGGTCTCGCGCAGCGTCTTGGCATCGGCGCCGTCCAGCTTGGCAGCCAGCACCTTGATGCCGGCCACGTCCACGGCCTGGCTCACGAGTTCGTCGCCCTGGCTTGCGGCCAGCTTCGACTTCAGGCGTTCCAGTTCCTTCTCGAGCGTCTTGACCTGGTCCTGCACCTGCACGATGCGCTGCGTCAGTTCCGACGGCTGCGCACGCAGCGCGGCGGCCGCTTCGTTGATGCGCGTATCCAGCGTCTGCAGGTAGTGCAGCACGTTGTCACCGGTGATGGCTTCCACACGGCGGATGCCCGCTGCCACGCCCGACTCGCTCACGATCTTGAACAGGCCGATGTCGCCCGTGCGCGCCACGTGCGTGCCGCCACACAGTTCCTTCGACGAACCGATCGACAGCACGCGCACTTCGTCGCCGTACTTCTCGCCGAAGAGCGCCATCGCGCCATTCTTGACCGCGTCGTCAAAGCCCATCAGCTGCGCGCTGGTGGCAGCGTTGGCAAAAATTTCTGCGTTGACGCGCGCTTCCACTTCGCGAATCTGCAGCGGCGTCATCGGTGCGTTGTGCGAGAAGTCGAAGCGCGTCTTTTCCGCATCGACCAGCGAGCCCTTCTGCTGCACGTGGCTGCCCAGCACTTCGCGCAGCGCCTTGTGCATCAGGTGCGTTGCCGAGTGGTTGCGCATGGTGCGCGCGCGGCGCACTGCGTCCACTTCCGCCGCCACGGCATCGCCAACCTTCAGCACGCCGGTGCGCAGCTCGCCGTGGTGACCGAACACTTCCGGCTGCACCTTCAGCGTGTCGACCACGTCAAACCAGACGGTCGCGGCCTTCAGCGTGCCCTGGTCGCCAACCTGGCCGCCCGATTCCGCATAGAAGGGTGTGGTCCAGCACCACCACGCCGGTCTGGCCCGGATGCATTTCCTGCACCGATGCTCCATCCACAAACAGCGCCGTCACCCGCGCGGTTTCGCGCACGAGCTGCTCGTAGCCGTGGAAGGTGGTCTTGTCGCCGGTGTAGTCGAGCGTGCCGGCGGCCATCTTGAACTTGCCGGCGGCGCGTGCCTGTTCGCGCTGGCGAGTCATGGCGGCATCAAAGGCTGCTTCGTCGACGATCACGTCGTTCTCCCGGCAGACGTCTTGCGTCAGGTCCAGCGGGAAACCGTAGGTGTCGTGCAGCTTGAAGGCCAGTTCGCCGTCGAGCATCTTGGCGCCCGAGGTCTTCAGCTCGCCCAGCGCGGCGTCGAGAATCGACATGCCGTGCTCGATGGTCTCGAAGAAGCGGGCTTCTTCCGTACGCAGCACTTCGACCACGCGGTCGCGCGCCTCGCGCAGTTCCGGATAGGCTTCGCCCATCTGCGCGACGAGGTCGTCCACGAGCTTGTGGAAGAACGCTGCGCGGCAGCCGAGCTTGTAACCGTGGCGGATGGCGCGGCGGATGATCCGGCGCAGCACGTAGCCGCGGCCTTCATTGCCCGGGATCACGCCGTCGACGATCAGGAACGAGCATGCGCGGATGTGGTCGGCAATCACGCGCAGCGAGTTGTTGGCCAGATCCTTGGTGTTGGTCTCGCGCGCGGCGGCGGCGATGAGCGCCTGGAACAGGTCGATCTCGTAGTTGCTGTGCACGTGCTGCAGGATCGCAGCCAGACGCTCCATGCCCATGCCGGTGTCGACGCACGGTGCGGGCAGCGGGGTCAGCGTGTATTCGCCGGTCGCCGGATCGAGCTGGCGATCGAACTGCATGAACACGTTGTTCCAGATTTCGATGTAGCGGTCACCGTCGGCTTCCGGGCTTCCCGGGGCCGCCCCACACGTCCGGGCCGTGGTCGTAGAAGATTTCCGAGCACGGGCCGCACGGGCCGGTTTCGGCCATCTGCCAGAAATTGTCGGAGGCATACGGCGCGCCCTTGTTGTCGCCGATGCGTACGACGCGCTCGGGCGGCAGGCCGATGACCTTGGTCCAGATGTCGTAGGCCTCGTCGTCGGTCTGGTAGACGGTGGCCCACAGCTTCTCGGCCGGCAGCTTGTATTCCTGCGTCAGCAGCTCCACGCCCACACGAGTGCGTCGCGCTTGAAGTAGTCGCCGAACGACCAGTTGCCGAGCATTTCGAAGAAGGTGTGGTGACGCGCGGTGTAGCCGACGTTTTCCAGGTCGTTGTGCTTGCCACCGGCGCGCAGGCAGCGCTGCACGGAGGCCGCGCGCACGTACGGGCGCTTGTCGGTACCGAGGAAGACGTCCTTGAACTGCACCATGCCGGAGTTGGTGAACAGCAGCGTCGGGTCGTTGCCCGGCACCAGCGGCGAGGAGCGCACCACGGTGTGGCCCTTCGTCTCGAAGAACGTCAGGAATTTTTGGCGGATATCGGAGGCTTTCATGTCGCGGGGTGCCGGAGTCAGCATTGCGCCTTGGAGCATCCCGCTCCTGAGCGCCTTGGATTAGTGCAAACCGTTGATTATACGGGGTTCGCGCCCGGGTCGCGTCCATTCTGCGCCGCATTTTCCCCGGTCGGTCGCATGGGCCTGGGGCCTCGCCGGGGCGTGGTGTAGAGTGCACCCGTTCCAATCGTGCCGATTTGTCAATCCATGGGCGCTCTGAGCCATCTTCGTGTTCTCGACCTGACCCGCGTGCTTGCCGGCCCCTGGTGCGCGCAAAACCTCGCCGATTTTGGCGCCGACGTCATCAAGGTGGAGCGCCCCGGCGCCGGCGACGACACCCGCACCTGGGGCCCGCCCTGGCTCAAGGACGAAGCCGGCCAGGACACCGCCGAAGCTGCGTACTACCTGGCTGCCAACCGCAACAAGCGCTCCATCACCGTCGACATCAGCACGCCCGAGGGCCAGGACATCGTCCGCAAGCTTGCCGCGCATGCCGACGTGGTGCTCGAGAACTACAAGGTCGGCCAGCTCAAGAAATACGGGCTCGACTACGCATCGCTCAAGGCCGTCAAGCCGGACCTCGTCTACTGCTCCATCACGGGCTTCGGCCAGACCGGCCCTTACGCCGCGCGCGCCGGCTACGACTTCATCGTGCAAGGCATGGGCGGCTTCATGAGCCTGACCGGCGAGCGCGACGACCTGCCCGGCGGCGGCCCGCAGAAGGCCGGCGTGGCCATTTCGGATTTGATGACCGGCATGTACGCCACCGTGGCCGTGCTGGCCGCTCTTGCCCATCGGGACCGCACCGGCGAGGGCCAGTACATCGACATGGCGCTGCTCGACGTGCAGGTCGCCATGCTGGCCAACATGAACACCAACTACCTCGCCAGCAGCCAAGCGCCCAAGCGCTGGGGCAACGCGCATCCAAACATCGTGCCGTATCAGACGTTCCAGGCAGCAAACGGCTGGATCATCGTGGCGGTCGGCAACGACGGCCAGTTCCGGCGTTTTGTGGATGCAGGCGGCATGCCCGAACTGGCCGACGACCCGCGCTTTGCCACCAACCCGCAGCGCGTGGCCAACCGCGACGTGCTGGTGCCGATCCTGGCCGAGATGGTCAAGCGCCTGAGCAAAGGCGAATGGATCGACAAGCTCGAAGCCGCCGGCGTGCCGTGCGGCCCGATCAACTCGCTCGACGAGGTGTTCGACAACGAGCAGGTGCAGGCGCGCGGCCTGCGCGTCGATCTTCCTCATCCGAGCGCCGGCACCGTCAAGCTGGTCGGCAGCCCCGTCAAGATGAGCGCCACGCCGCCCAAGGCCGCAAGCCATCCGCCGCTGCTGGGCGAACACACCGAGGCCGTGCTGCGCGACGTGCTGAACCTGAACACGGAGCAGATCGAAACGCTGCGCACGCGCGGCGTGATCTGAGCCCGGCAATTTACGCTAACCCTTTCCTACCCTGACGAGGTCAACATGTGGCTTGATGCGTTGCTGGCTTCCCTGCATTACATCTCGATCTTCACGCTGATCGTCTTCATCACCGCCGAAGCCGTTGTACTGCGGCCCGACATGACGCCCGAGATCCGCAAGCGCCTGGCGCGCTATGACGCCGTGTACGGCGCCGCGGCGGTGGCGGTGGTCGTCACCGGCGTGCTCCGCGTCGTCTACGGAGCGAAGGGCTACGCCTTCTACGTTCACAACCCGGTATTCCACCTCAAGGTTGGCCTGTTCATCCTCGTGGGTCTGATGTCGATCGTTCCGACCATCAACATCCTGCGCTGGAAGAAGCAAGGCAAGACTCTGCCCGACTTCGTGCCAACGCCGTCGGAAATTGCCAAGACGCGCCGCTGGGTCATGATCGAATCGCACCTGATCATCTTCATTCCACTGGCGGCCGTGCTGATGGCGCGCGGTATCGGCATGTGATTGCAGGGGGCCAGGCAATCGTGTTCTGCGGCCCCGAATTTTCTCAGCGCAGCCCTAGGGACAAACCCTGAATCGTTTGCCCAGGCGCCGCGCGGGGCCATGACAAGGCCCGCCCCTCCGCAAGGTGCTTGAAAGCCGGTCTGCTTAGCGTGCAAACTTGGTCGCCTTACAAGGCACAGGCGGCCTGCCACACCCGGCGCGGCACGCCACCCCGAGGAGACCAGACTTGCAGAACGATCCACAAGGTCGTCCGGTGATCCGCAGTCACCAGGACTTTGCATCCGGCATCATGTTCATCGTCGCCGGCGCCGCGTTTGCCATTCTGGCGCGCAGCTACCGCATGGGCACGGCCGGCAGCATGGGCCCGGGCTATTTCCCGTTCTGGCTGGGCGTGGTGCTCGTGCTGCTGGGCGTGGTGGTGCTCGTGCAATCGCTGTCGCGCAAAGGCGTGATCGATCGCATTCCGCGCTGGGACGTCAAGACGCTGCTGTGGATTCTCGGCTCCGTGGTGCTGTTCGGGCTGTTGCTGCAACCGCTTGGGCTCGTCTTATCGATTGTGGTGCTCGTGCTGGTCTCCAGCATGGCGAGCCACGAATTCACCCTCAAGGGCGCCGCCGGCACTGCCCTCGCCATGGTCGTGATGAGCCTCGCGGCCTTCGTCTACGGGCTCAAGCTGCAGTTTCCGGTGTGGCCGGCCTTCATCGGCAATTGAGCGAGAGGCACACGACACCATGGACCTCTTCGCCAATCTCGCGCTCGGTTTCTCCACCGCGCTCTCCATCCAGAACCTGATCTACGCGTTCATCGGCTGCGTGCTCGGTACGTTGATCGGCGTACTGCCCGGCCTGGGCCCCATCGCGACGATTGCGATGCTGCTGCCGGCCACGTACGCGCTGCCGCCGGTGGCCGCGCTCATCATGCTGGCCGGCATTTACTACGGCGCGCAGTACGGCGGCTCCACCACGGCCATCCTCGTCAACCTGCCCGGCGAATCGTCATCGGTAGTGACCACCATCGACGGCTACCAGATGGCGCGGACGCGCGGGCGTGGCGCTGGCAACAGCCGGCCTGGGCTCGTTCTTCGCGGGCTGCGTGGCCACGCTGGTGCTGGCGGCATTTGCCACGCCGCTGTCCGAATTCGCGTTCAACTTCGGGCCGGCGGAATACTTTTCGCTCATGGTGCTGGGGCTGATCGGCGCGGTCGTGCTGGCGTCGGCTCGCTCGTCAAGGCGATTGCGATGATCGTGCTGGGCCTGCTGCTCGGCCTCGTCGGCACCGATGTGAACTCGGGCACCGCGCGGTATTCGTTTGACGTGCCGGAGCTGGCCGACGGGCTGAACTTCGTGTCGGTGGCGATGGGCGTGTTCGGCTTTGCCGAGATCATCGCCAACCTCGAACAGAAGGAACACCGCGAAACCTTCGTCGAGCACGTCCGCAACCTGTGGCCCAGCCGCGAAGACTTCAAGCGGATGATCCCGGCGGTGCTGCGCGGCACGGCGCTCGGCTCGGTGCTGGGCATCCTCCCGGGCGGCGGCGCGACGCTGGCGTCGTTCGCGTCGTACTCGCTGGAAAAGAAGACCTCGAAGTATTCGAGCGAATTCGGCAAGGGCGCCATCGAGGGCGTGGCCGGCCCCGAATCGGCCAACAACGCCGCGGCGCAGACGTCGTTCATTCCGCTGCTCACGCTCGGCATTCCGCCCAACGCCGTGATGGCGCTGATGGTCGGCGCGATGACGATCCACAATATCCAGCCCGGCCCGCAGGTGATGACGAGCAACCCCGCGCTGTTCTGGGGCCTCATCGCCTCGATGTGGATCGGCAACCTGATGCTGATCGTGCTGAACCTGCCAATGATCGGTGTGTGGGTGCGCCTGCTGAAAGTGCCGTATCGCTTCCTGTATCCGGCCATCCTGGTGTTTTGCTGCATCGGCGTGTATTCGGTGTCGAACACCACGTTTGACATCTTCCAGACGGCGCTCTTCGGCTTGATCGGCTACATGTTCGTCAAGTTGCGCTGCGAACCGGCGCCCATGCTGCTCGGCTTCGTGCTCGGGCCGATGATGGAAGAGAACTTCCGCCGCGCGCTGCTGCTCTCGCGCGGGGATTTCTCTACGTTTGTGACGCGGCCGCTGTCGCTGGGGCTGCTCATTGCGGCAGGCATCCTGGTCTTGTTGGTGGCGCTGCCCGCCATCAACAGAAAACGCGAGGAAGCGTTTCAAGAGGAATAGGAATAAGAACGGCGACGTTGCTGCATCGCACCCTACTCAACCGGAGGCTCGCCCTCCGGTTTTTGTTTGCGCACGCGGCAGCGCAGCATTAGAGCCAAACCTCCACTTCAGTTGACGTCGGACACGGCGCTTCGGATAACGGAGGGCGATCGGCCCAAAGAGGTCGACCACCTATCCAATGTCCAGGAGACAACCGAATGTCACAGACTTCCCTGCTCCATGCTGTGTATGGATCAGTGCGCGGCTTCCTGCGCACGCACGCTGCAGCCGCCGTTTTGGCCACATCCGCCCTCACCCTGGGTACCGCCGCACCGGCGCAGGCCGCCGGCACCTATGCCGCAACCAAGTACCCGATCGTTCTGGTGCATGGCCTGTCCGGCACCAGCAAGTTCCTCGGCGTGGTCGACTACTGGTATCAGATTCCCGAAGACCTGCG
Organism: Ralstonia sp. 1B3; assembly: GCF_036631435.1. NCBI lineage: Bacteria > Pseudomonadati > Pseudomonadota > Betaproteobacteria > Burkholderiales > Burkholderiaceae > Ralstonia > Ralstonia sp. 1B3. Next base: position 65,039 of record NZ_JAPNUG010000007.1, read on the forward strand.
TGCCAATGGCGCCAACGTCTACGTGGCCGACGTGTCAGCCTTCAACGATGAAACCGTGCGCGGCGAACAGCTCGTCAGTCAGATCCGCAGCGTGCTCGCCACCACGGGCGCGGCCAAGGTCAACCTGATCGGGCACAGCCAGGGCGGGCTGACGTCGCGCTACGCCGCGGCCGTCGTGCCGAACCTCGTGGCCTCCGTCACCACCATCGGCACGCCCCACAAGGGTTCGGAGTTTGCGGACTTTGTGGAATCCACACCCGCGCCGTTCCAGGCGCTCGTGAACCTCGGCGCCGATGTATTCGGCTCGGTGCTGGGCTGGTTCAACGGCAACAGCAATCCGCAGAATGGCTTTGCGGCACTGCATATCCTGTCGACGTCGGGCGCGGCCGATTTCAACAAGGCGTTCCCCAGCGCGGGCCTCGCCGGCGGATGCAACACCGGCAGCGCCACCGACGTGCGCAACGGCAACGTGCAGAAGCTGTATTCGTGGACGGGCCGTTCCACCGCCACCAACGTGCTCGACCTGTTTGATCCGGTGCTGGTTTTCAGCGGCGGGGTCATGCAGGCGCGCGGCTCGGGAACCAACGACGGGCTCGTCTCCGTGTGCAGCGCGAAGTTTGGGCAGGTCTTGTCGACCGATTACGCGTGGAATCACCTGGATGAGGTCAACCAGCTGCTCGGCCTGATCGGCTGGGGCGCGGCCGATCCGGTTGCGGTGATCCGCACGCAAGCCAATCGACTGAAGACGGCCGGTCTCTGACCATCCGGCCATTCGACCACCCAAGGCATTCGCCACCATGAAGCCCCAATCGCCCTCGATACAGCCCATGACGTTTGTTGTCGCCGTGCTGGTGGCGGTGTCGATGGCGGGCGGGGTCTATTGGTGGCATGCATCGGACGCGCCTGACGCGCCCATGGCGCAGCCTCAGGCGGCCAAGGGCGCCTTCATCGGCAGTGTCGGCGCCGAACCTTCGGCACAGGCCGCGCCTGCACCGGAGCTGGCCGATACACAGGCGCCGGACGGCCTGCATGTGGATGCGCACGGCCACCTCATCGTCGAAGCCGCCAATCGCGCGGTGTTCGACTACTTCCTCGACGTGCCCGCCTCGCTGCCCGAGGCGCAGCGTGCGTCGATGGCCGAGGCCCATCTGCGCGCCAAGTTGGTCACGCCGGCGCTGGCGGAGGCGCAATCGCTGCTGCAGCACTACCTGGCCTATCGCAAGGCAGCGGCTCAAAGCGGCGCCAGCGGCCGCAACAAGCCGAGCCTCGAACAGGTCCAGCAGCGCCCGGAGTTGATCGCCACGCTGCGCCAGCAGTTGAGCGACCGCACCGCGCTGCGCCGCCAATACCTTGGCGCAGACGTCGCCCAAGCCTGGTACGGCGATGACGACGCGATGGACGCCGCCGCGCTCGACCGCCTCGCCGTGATGGCCGACCCGTCGCTCACGCCGGAACAGCGCGCGGCCAGGATCGCCGCCATCGACGCCAATCTCCCGCCATCGGTACAGCAGGCGCGCCGCGACGCCTCCGCCCCACTCAAGCTCGCCAGCGACATGGAAACATGGACCAAGCAGGGCATGAGCGAAGCCGAGATGCGCCAGCGCCTGTCCGCCCGCGGCGTGGACAGCCTCGTCGCCGACCGCCTGATCCAGGGCAACCGCGAAGAAGCCGACTGGCGCAACCGCTACGACGCCTACACCCGTGAACGCGATCGCATCAACGCCTTTGCCGGCCTGTCGGAGGCCGATCGGGCAGCCCAAATCGCGCAACTGCGTCAGCAGACCTTCACCGCCTCGAATGAGCTGTTGCGCGCACAGGCGCTCGACGGCCTGGCCCAGCGCAAATAGCGTCCGGGGGCGTAAACCGCCCGGCACGGTAAAATCGCGGGATTGCCGAATCACGCACTCCCATGAGCCAAGACAACGCCAACGCCAACGGGTCGACTGCCGCCGCCCCCACGTCCAACTTCCTGCGCCAGATCATTGACGGCGACCTCACGCAAGGCACCTACGCCAATCGCAAGGACGCCACCGGCCAACCGATCCCGCCGGTGGTCACACGCTTCCCGCCGGAGCCCAACGGCTACCTGCACATCGGCCACGCCAAGAGCATCTGGGTGAACTTCGGCATGGCCCGCGATTACAACGGCCGCTGCCACCTGCGCTTTGACGACACGAACCCCGTCAAGGAAGACACCGAATACGTCGATTCCATCATCGACGCGGTGCACTGGCTCGGCTATTCATGGAGCGACGCCGGCGGCGAACATCTCTACTACGCCAGCGACTACTTCGAGCAGCTCTACGGCTTTGCCGAGGTGCTCATCCAGCGCGGCGTGGCCTACGTCGACAGCCAGAGCGCCGAGCAGATCGCCGCCAACCGTGGCGATTTCACCAAGCCGGGCACGCCGTCGCCGTTCCGTGACCGCTCGGTCGACGAGAACCTCGCGCTGTTCCGCGACATGCGCGCCGGCAAGTACAAGGACGGCGAGCACGTGCTGCGCGCCAAGATCGACATGGCCGCGCCGAACATCGTGATGCGCGACCCGGTGCTGTACCGCATCCGCCATGCGCATCACCATCGCACCGGCGACGCATGGTGCATCTACCCGATGTACGACTTCACGCATTGCATTTCCGATGCGCTGGAGAACATCACGCATTCGCTCTGCACGCTGGAGTTCGAGAACAACCGCCCGCTGTACGACTGGGTGCTCGACCACCTGCGCGACGCCGGCGTGCTGTCTGCACCCCTGCCGCATCAATACGAGTTCGCACGTCTGCACCTGACCTACGCCATCACCAGCAAGCGCAAGCTGCTGCAACTGGTGACGGAAAAGCGCGTCGACGGCTGGGACGACCCGCGCATGCCGACGCTCGTTGGCATCCGCCGCCGCGGCTATACGCCGGAATCGATCCAGCTCTTCTGCGAACGCGTGGGCGTGTCGAAGGCCGACAGCTGGATCGACATGAGCATCCTGGAAGGCGCCGTGCGCGACGACCTCGATGCGCGTGCGCCGCGCTCGGTGGCCGTGCTGGACCCGGTCAAGCTCGTCCTCGACAACGTGC
>NZ_JAPNUG010000008.1:0-91648 GCF_036631435.1 Ralstonia sp. 1B3
CAGCCTCCGGGATGTCCCGCTTGATGCCGCTGCCCTGATAGGTCGGGAATGAATAAGCGAGAAAGCCGTTCTGGCTGTGCGCCGCGCGCGGTGACCAGAACCCGCCCTCCACGTCCGGCACCGAGGCAAGAACAACGTCGAGGATGCCGCGCATCAGGTCGGCACTGGCAACCGCATCCGACGGCAGTATCGATTGACGATAACGCGACGCAACGGCTTCACAGGTTGCCGTGGCCTGCAGCTTTGCATTGGCCACGTGCTGGTCTGCCGCAGAGCGAACCATCACCCAGACGACCACAAGAAGCGTGGCACAGATAGTCGCAACGAGCCCCCACAGAATGGCAAGCTGGGCGGAGAACGACGGACGCTTCATCAGAATGGTGACGACGGCACAACAGAATCAACGGAACTATCCAACCAATTCTCGGCCGTGAACAAGCGGGAAGCAATATGAGCGAAGCTGAGCATGGATGCCTTGAGAGATGTGGACCGTAAGGCCAAGCCGCATACGATTTGAACGCCTGCGTGTCTTGGCATTCATTGAAGCCTGCTCAAAGGAAGTGTCTCTCGGGACGCCTTTCATCCGCCTTGCAGCACGCCGGCATCTCGGCCCGGGACATCGCCTCGGTTCCCATCCCATTGCCACGGCAGATAGAGAACTGGTGCGGAATTATCGACGATTGATGCCGCCAATTTAAAACCGACCGCATCGCGCGAGGTTGCGCAAATGCACAGCGCCCGCCGATAAATCGATTCAATAGAATCCGCCGATTCGGTTTTCATATCAGGGTTCTGTAGCAAAGGAACTGCTTTAAACGCGCCATCGTTTCAAGTAGCCCGGCCCATCCGGCGTGCACGTCTTGATTTGGAGACAGGCACGGCCAAGCACCGCGCCATCAGCTGGTACCCTCCCCGCCCGTCTCGGGGTAGCAACCCATCCTTCTTAGTTGTCCTCAACGGCTGAGGAAAAAAGGGGCGTGTGCCGGGCTCAGAGCTCCATCCGCCGAGCAAAAAGCTCCAACCGTCGAGCTCAGAGCCCCATCCGCCGAGCAAAAGCTCCGACCGTCGAGCTCAGAGCTCCATCCGCCGAGCAAAAGCTCCGACTGCCGAGCTCAGAGCTCCATTCGCAGAGCAAAAAGCTCGGAACGCCGAGCTCGGAGCTCCATCCGCCGAGCAAAAAGCTCCGACTGCCGAGCTCAGAGCTCCATTCGCAGAGCAAAAGCTCGGAACGCCGAGCTCGGAGCTCCATCCGCCGAGTAAAAGCTCCGACCGTCGAGCTCAGAGCTCCATTCGCCAAGCAAAAGCTTGGGGCGTCGAGCTCGGAGCCCGATGACGGAGCAAAAGCCTCGCGGGTGGCGCTTGGAGCGCGGTGCGCGAGGCTTGAAGGGTCGTGAACGGGGGTTGAAGTGCTGCGGGAGGGGTTCCGGCCGGCAGCGGAGGCTGTCGGCCAGCCTTACTGCAACATGAATGTCTCGTACTCGAGCCGATCCAGCTTCCGGTCGAGGATCACCAGGCTGGCCATCACCACCAGCAGCAGCGATACGGCAAATCCGTATCCGTACCAGGCCGGACCGAGCTGCAACGTGATCCACGTCAGCAGGCCGTTGAGCGCCACGAACGCTGCCGTCAGTGCCAGCACCACGCGGCGGCGGTCGAGGTAGAAGAAGATGTTCACCACGCCCAGGAACACCACCTGCAAGCTCGCGGCAATCGTGTCGACATACAGCAGCGGCAGGTACAGCTCGGAAATCTGCAGCACGCGCAGCACCGCCGCGCCCACGGCAAACAGCACCAGGGCGGCCATCGCCTGAATCTTCACGATCTCGTACAGGCCCGCGCGGATGGTCTGGACCATCGTGTTGCGCATGTCCTCGATGTGCTCGAGCGATGCGCCGCCCCGCACGGCGTTGTAGAAGGCGTCGTAGTACTCGACAAAATCCGTCTCGATGCGCACGAGGAACACGGCCATGCCGGGGATGATGCCGAGGTAGGCCAGGAACACCGGAATGTCATAGATGACCGATGCATTCAGCGGGCCGATCACCTGCTGCCCCGTGCCTGGTGCGTACCAGAACATGAACTTGTCGAGCCAGATGCCGAGGTTGTACAGCAGCCCGATCAGCATGAGCGACGGATACGCGAACCGCCGGTCGAACACCTCGAACGACAGGAAGCGCCGCCCGCTGAAGTTGCGGTAGATGAGCGCCGCCATGCCGATCAGCAGGCACAGCTGCCCCGTGACAAAGCCGAGCAGCAGCCCTTCCAGCCCGAGCCGGTTGAACAGCAGCGCCAGCAGCACGGTCAGCGTGTAGCCGATCAGGAAGATCCACACGATCGACTTGTACTGCTTCATGCCCGACAGGAAGATCACCGCGATCCAGATGTTGGCCATGACCACGAAGCCGGCCAGCATCAGCAGCCGGTAGATGGCGGACTGCTGCGGAAACGCAAACAGGATGACGAGCAGCCCCAGCCCGCCCGCGACCAGCGTCATCACGAGCGAGACGGCATGGTAGTTGGGCAGGATCAGGTCGTCGCGCTTCTCGAACAGGCGGTCGGAGGTAAAGCGCGTGAAGGCAAGCTGCAGCGGCCCGGTCAGGATCAGGCTCACCGCGATCAGGTAGGTGACCGACACCTGGAACTGCGTGATGAGCGAGCCGGGAACCACGAACGGCAGGCTGAGGATACCGATCAGCAGAATCCCGACGATGGAAAGAATCCACGGCCCGGAGCTGATGATGCCGGCGTAGGTGTAGGCACGCAGCAGCCCGACCAGGCTGTCGCGCTTGAGCATCTTGCGCAGCTCAAAACCAATGCCGGCCATCAGCGGGCTCCCTCATGTGGCTTGCTCTGTGGCTTGCTCTGCTGGGCGTGGTGCGGGCAGGCCGCCGCAGCGGCGGAGGCAGCCTTGGCGCCGTGCTCGGTAGTCAGGTCGGGCAAGGTCTGCAGGCGCGTGTACAGCTCGCGGTAACTGCCCACCATCATCTCTTGCGTGTAGTAGCGCTCGACGCGGGCGATGCCGGCGGCCTGCGCCGCATACCAGCGCGTTTCATCGCGCAGCAGCGTCAACACTTCCGCCGCCAGGGCGGCCGGGTCGGCAATGCGCACCACGGCGCCGGCCGCGCCCAGTGCCGCGTCTTCGCCCTCCAGGCCGAACAGCAGTTGCCGGCACGAACCCACATCCGTGGTGACGGACGGCACGCCTGCGGCAAACCCTTCCAGCACCACCAGCGGCAGCGCCTCGCTGATGGAACTCAGCACCAGCACGCCCACCTTCGGCAGGATGTCGTCGATCTTCTGGAAGCCCAGGAACTTGATGCGCTCGCCCAGGCCGAGGCTTTCGGCCAGGCTGTGGCATTCCTGGGCGTATTCCGGGTCTTCGTCTTCCGGGCCGGCAATCCAGCCTTCCGCGTCGGGCATCTCGCGCGTGACGGTCAGCATGGCGCGGATGAACGTCTTCACGTCCTTGATGGGCACCACCCGGCCGATCAGGCACATCACGTGCGGCACGCTGGCCTGCCGCTTCTCGCGCAGCGCGGCTAGGCGCGGCAGGTTGATGCCGTTCGGGATGCTGCGCGTCTTCTCGGCCGGCGCGCCGTCAATGACCTGCCGCTGCCGGTTGCCTTCGTACAGCGCAACGATGTCTTCGGCCGCGTCATAGCAGACCCGGCCCATGGTCTCGAAAAAGCGCACCCACAGGTCGCGGAAGTAGCTGATCTGCGCGATGTCCTTTTCGAAGATGCTGCGGTTGTCCCGAATCCACTGGCTCTGGAACAGGTCGATCTTGCGTTCCTTGGTGTAGATGCCGTGCTCCGACACCAGCAGCGGCCGCCCGCGCTTGTAGCGCAGCAGCGCACCCAGGAACCCCGCATAGCCGGTCGAGATGGTGTGGAACACCTTCACCGGGATGAGGTTTTCGGCAATGCGCACGAGCTGCCACAGCGGCTTGTGCATGATGCGCACGGTCCAGAAGTAGTCGGTGAACGACGGGTCGGTGCAATAGCGCCGGTAGTAGTCCGTCATCATGTCCCACGCGCGGTGGCTGTGGAGGAACTGCTCTTCGGCCAGCGGGCCGTCGTCGCGCAGGTCGGCAATCGAGGCGCGGATCAGTTCGGCGGTCTCTTCCTTGTTGGCCGGATTGCGCAGCGCGTCGTGCAGCTTGCGCGAGCGCTCGAACGCGGCGGCATCGCCACCACTGGCCTGCACCAGCGGCGGCGGCGGAAAGTCGTACAGGTAGTGGCACTCCAGGTGCACCACGTTGTCGGGAATGGCGTAGACCGGCTTGCCGTAATCCTCGCGGCGGCTGCCGATGAAGACGACGGCAAAGCGGATATCCGGAAACGCCCGGATCATCTGGTTGACCCAGCTCGACACCCCGCCGCTCACGTAGGGAAACGTCCCTTCAAGCAGCAGCGCAATGTCGGCGGACTCGGCGCGAGGAAAGTGGTCGTTGCTCATGATGTCCAGTAGCGCAGCAGCGGGCGCAGCAACGGCAGCGGCGAGCGGCTGGAGAACTGCGCCAGCGCCGCGCGTGCACCGGCATAGTCGCGGCGCAGGTAGCAGGCTTCAGCCAGCGGAGGCAGCAGGCGGTCGCGCGGGAAGCCCAGGGATTCGGCGCGGCGCAGGTGCGACTCGGCCACATCGGGCTCGCGGCGCGACAAGGCAAGCCGGCCGCGCATGTACCACAGGGCAGCGTTGTCGGGCTGGATATCGAGCGCGGCGCTGGCATAGCGCTCGACCTGCTCGGCGGTGTAGCGATACACGTCGCCCTGCACGAGGTTCTGGTAGATCAGCTCCCAGTACAGATCGGCCAGGCGCTTGTTGATGTCGTAGCGTGCTTCGGGCGTGGTGGCTTCCTGCAGGCGCGGCAGCTCGGCGAGGATCTTCTGCGTGAGGACCTTTTCGGCGTTGTCGAGCATGCCGTAGGCCAGCAGGCGGATATCGTCCACCGGGTCGGCCAGCAGGTCGCGCAGCACGGGGCTGGCGGTGCGCGTCGGCATCGACTGCATGGCCACCAGCGCGGTCATGCGGCTTTGCACCGGCGCGCGCTCGTTGTTGAGCTGCGCACGCAGCCGCGCCCCGCCCCCGTGCGTCACGCGCGAAATCAAATGCGCCACGAACACCGGCAGGCCGACATCGGCGATGTCCTTGTCGTCTTCGGGCTTGGGAACAGCTTGGCAAGCAGCAGGCTGCCGAGCACCAGCAGCCCGCCCGCCACCGGCACGAAAAGCACAGCGCCGTCAGGTAGCCATACGTCCACACGAACGGCACGCGATAACGGCGCGGCAGCAGGCGCCATGCAGCCAGGCCGATCAGCGCCGCGGCGGTGCCCTGCAGCATCAGGCACGACAGCAGCAGCCCGAGGCTGTTGCCGGCATGCAGTGCCATCGCCACTGCCGCGATCTGGGCTGCGATGCCGCCGAGCGTGAGCTTAAACATGGTCACCCCGCATGCCTATGCGCCCCTATGCATCGAGATGGCAGCGCGAGAGGAAGCGCTGCAGCGCTTCGCCCGGATGCTCGCCGGTCACATGCAACGTCTGCACGCTGATGTGCCCGCCCTCGAAATCGACACCGAACTGCGCGCGCAGGCTGTCTTCGATGCGCACCAGATAGGCCGACACGGCGCCCGCGCCCGACAGCGGCATCAGCGTGATGAGCGCGCGGCGGCCCTTGCCGCTCGCCTGCCAGACAACGTCCAGCGCACGGCGGCTGCGCACCACGCTCTCGAACAGCGCATCGCTGGCCTCGTCCTGGTCGAAGATGAGCGCCACCACCGACGAATCGATGCCGGTGTCGCGATGCAGGCGCGCCAGCCGCCCAAGGTCGAGCGCGAACTCGTACGGCGCGTCGGGCACGAGATCCAGGATCTCGGAGCTGACGGTGAGGTGCCGCACGCCGTCGGCGTAGTAGCCAAGCAGCACGAGCAGGAACTGCAGGTTCTCGTACGACAGCGAGAGGAACGGCATCTGGTGCACGACCACCAGGCCGATCAGCTCATCCGCGCCCGAGAGCACCGGCGCGCATGCCACGTAGCGCGAGCTGTCTTCCGGGTTGTTCACGTTCCGCAGCTCAGGGGCCTGCGGGTGGCCCAGCGTGTGGGTGTCGATGCAATGGCGGATCAGCGGGTCATCGGCAACGATGTCGAAGGGCGCCCCCACGCGGGCCACCGGTTCGGTATCGATGCGGTTGCCCGTCACGCGCACCATGGCCGCCACTTCCAGCTGGCAGGCCTGTGCCGTCCATTGCAGGAAGGGCTCGGCGCCGGGCAGTTGCGCTACGTCGGGGGCGTTGTCAGCCGAGCCGTGCTCGCGCGCGGCCAGCGCGATATTGCGCAACTGCGTGAGCGTGTCGCGCAGCGTGGTCGGCTTGGCCAGCAGGTCGTTTTCCAGGCGCTCGTGCGAGAGGCGCAGCAGGAAGTGGTTCTTGGTGAGCGCCGCCAGCCGGTCGTTCAGGTAGCCGTTGACGGTGCGCGCGCGTGACAGCCGCGCACCCCAGATGTCGCCGTACTGCCCGCCAACCAGCACCAGCATCAGGCCGCCGAGGAAGTACATGCGCGGGAAACTGCCGGCGGCAGCCGTCTGCCCGTAGAACACGGCCCAGGCACCCAGCACCACCAGCGCGGCCAGCGCGCCGAGCAGCGTGCCGTAGCGCAGCGCCAGGATGAGCGGCACCAGCCAGATCCACGGAAAGCCGTAGCCCAGCAGCAGCGGGTTGTCCGGCGAGAACACCCAGACGATGCCGATGGCCACCACCACCGCACCCAGCGTTTCGAGCACAGCGCTCGGGCTGGACACGGCAGGCGCAATCAGTCGCCCATACCAGGTCGACGCGCCAATGCCTTGCGCGTTGCGCCGGCGGTCAGTTCGCCCGGTCTGGCCCCGTGCATCGGCGGTGGCGCGGCCGGCCGACTGGGCGGAACCTGCGGACTCGGTCTTCATCAGCCCCGGCCCAGCGGCGAAAGCAGTTCGCGCAGCAGCTTCTGCGCCACTGCCGACACGGCATCGCGGCTCCAGCCGGTGCGGCTGCCGGCTGCGCTCCAGATCACGTTGCCGGTCTGCACATCAATCACCTGCAGCGTGATGCCCACGGCGGGTTCGCCATCCACGCCGACCTTGTAGCGCCACTCGTCCACGGCGCCGGTCAGCGCGTAGCGGGCTTTCTCGCCGCGCGCCCAATCCAGCGCACGCGATACGGCCTCGCGCTCGGCAGGCTCGAACAGCGATTCGCTGTTCAGGTTGGCCGGATATTGCTTCAGGTTGGAGAAACCACGCGCCTTCAGGATGCTGGCCGCGATCGTCTCGGCACGCAGGCCGGCCTGCGGCGTTTCGGTGTAGTTGACGATGGGCAGCACGACCCATGCATCCGACGCGCTGGTTGCCGGCGCACGCGCGCTGTCGACCACCGCACAGGCCGACAACGCCAGCGCCGCCCCAACGCCCGCGGCCATCGCGAGCCAGCGCCGGCGGCCGGCCTTCATCGTGTTGATCGAGGGTGTCATTGCGTTCTCCCTGGAGTCTTCCGTTGTGTGCTTCATGTCGTTGCTTCCCCGTTGTCTTGTTCTTGCTTGTCGTCAGTAGAGCCAGCGGTAGCGCAGGCCGATCTCCGTCATCGGCGAGGTACCGGCGCGCGTGATGGAGGCATGGCTGAACACCAGCGCCAGATGGTCGTTGCCGAACACGCTGCCCGCCACCCCGAGCTGGAGTTGCGTGCCCCACCCTTCGCGGTTGTCGTGCAGCAGCCCGACATCCATGAACGGCCGCCACGCACGCGTATAGCGATCAAGATAGTCCGTGCCAAAGCCGAACAGCAGGCCGAACTGCGTGAACGACTGCGGCATGAAGGCGGTGGCATCGGGCGGCGTATCCCCGGTGGCGGCCGCAGGCAGGAGCCGCCCGAGCAACGCGCTCGGCGCGCCCGAGGCGCTGTAGTTCGCACGCGTGCCGACCACGCGGATCGTGTAATCGGGGTATTCCACGCGGAAGCGGTAACCGGCTTCGGCGTCGAACACCATGCCGCTGCCCAGGAACGAGCGGTCCTGTCCGTAGAAGCGGTTGCCCTCGATGCGCGCGCGGATGTATTCGCGCTGCGTCAGGCGCCAGTTGCCCCCGATCGACACCAGATCCTTCATGCCGCCCACGCGCAGCTGCGTGGTTTCGTCGGCGGGCTGGTTGCGGCCGACCGACAGCTCGGTGCCGAACGGACCGGTCTGCCCCAGCAGGCCATCCAGCCGGAACGCGTAGAACGACGCCAGCCCCTGGCGCCAGCCCACCGTGCCCTTCCACTGGCTGTCTTGCGTCTGGTACTGCGAGATCCAATCGACGCGGCGGTCCTGCGCGGGCACGCCGGTCAGTTGCGTTTCGTCGGTCGAGCGCTGGTTCCGCTGCGTGGCGCGCACCAGCATGCTGTAGTGATCGGTCAGGCGGATGCCGGCAGCCGCGCTGCTTTCAAAGTACGTGAGCGGCGCCTGCTTGAACCACGTTTCGCGCGGCTCCAGCGCCTGCGCGTTCGTCAGCAGGGTTTCCTGCAGGCGCTGGTGGATCTGCTCGTCGTCGGGTGCGGTCGTGAGACCTTCGAACGACAGGCGCTGCGCCTCGCCCAGGCGGTCCGTAAGCGTGTTCGCATCGATGCGGTTGTAGAGCGGGATGCGGTCGGGCGTGTCGTCCAGCAGGCGGTTGAGCGTTTGCAGATCGCGCTCGGCCAGGGCGATGGAGATCTCGGCATAGGCCGGGCGCGTCATGCGGCGCGTGTATTGCTGCAGCAGCCACGCACGCGCCAGATCGTTCGCCTCCTGCGACAGCGCCCAGCCCAGTGCGGCTTCCTTGGCGACGGCAGAAACGAGCTGGTCGCTCACGCGGGCGTTCTTGCGCTTGTCTGCCGAATCTTCGGGCGGCTCCGGCGGCAGCGCATCGATGTCGCCAAGCTCGGATTTCTGCACGGTGGCACTGCCGCCTTCGCGGGCCTGCCGCGTGGCGCGGCGGTCATCGCGCAGCAGCTCGATCAGCAAGCGCTGTGCAAGATCGCCCGAACCGAACGTCTGCGCCAGCGAAACGCGCCGGGCACGCAGTTCGGTGCGGGCGCCGTCTTCAAGCGGTACGGCATCGTTGCCCGCCCCGTTGCTGCCTACGACGACACGCGTGCCGACGCGGCGGCTGGCGGGGGCCTTGTCCTTGGTGTTTGCAGCGTCCGCGCCGGCACCCTCACCACTCTCGGCACGCCACAGCAGCCACCACGCTTCGCGGCGCAGGCGCCAGGCGGCATCGGCTTGACCGGCCATTTCACGCGCATCGGCAAAGGCCAACAGCCAGAGCGGATCGTTGCGCATCGCGTTGCCCTGGCGGCCAAGGAAGCGCAGCGCGAGATTGGCGTCGAACAACTGCAGGCCGGCAGCGGCATACGCGCCCCAGTAGGCAGAATCGTTTTCGGCTTCGCTACGCCACAGGGTCAGCGCACGCTTGAGTTCAACGTTCTGGCCGGAATCGAGCAGGCCCCACAGGAAGGCGGCTTTCACGTCGCTGCCGGCATCGGGCAACGAGACGGCGCGGCGCAGATCGCGCATGGCGAGATCCCACTGGCCGTTCTGGCGGTAGTACTCGGCGCGGGCTCCCAGCACGCCGGGGGATTGCTCGGCGGCGCGGCGTTGTTCCGGCGTGAGCGAGGCCAGCAGCCCGTCGATGCGGCGGAAGGCGCGGGCGCGCGTGTAGTAATAGATGGCCTGCTGCAACGAGGCCATCGTGCCGCTCTTGTGGAAGGCCAGTTCAGCCAGGCGCCCGGCATCGATGGGGCTGGCGTCGTAGAAATCGATCATGGCCGACAGGTCGTCGGGCTGCGCATTGCCGCCGATCAGCAGCTGGCGATACGCCTCGCGCGACAGGTCGTCGCGCTGGTTCAGGCGTGCGAGCTGCGCGAACGTGCGCCAGTAGAGATCGTCCGTCGGCGAGGCCACCTTGCTGGCGGCTTCCATGGCGGACAGCGCCTGCTCGAACTGCGCGCGCACGTAGAGCATGTTGGCGAGCTTGAGCGCATAGCGCGCGTTCGGGCCGAACTCCTTCTGCAGGCGCACGTAGGTGTCGTAGGCCTGGTCGTCCTTGCCGGCGCGCTCGGCCAGCATGGCGTAGCGCTCCAGGATCGCCTGCCGATGGGGGCCGCGCGCAATGCCGTTCAGATAGGCCAGCCCTTCCAACGGCTCGCCCAGGCGCTCATATGCGGCAATGACCTGATCAAGGAGCTTCATGTCGCCGGGCTGGCGGCTGGCCTTGTAGCGCAAGCCGGCCAGATAGGCGTGGTCTTCGTTCAGGGCAGGCGCCAGGCGCAGCACGTTCTGCCAGGCCGCGTCGTCGCCCGTTGACTGCGCGTAGGCCAGCCAATATTTCAGCGCGGACATCGGCTGGCGGTTCCACTCCGATACCTGCGCGGCGCGCTCGGTCCAGATCTTCAGGTCCGGGCGCTGGCGCACGGCGGCTTCGGCCACGCGCATGGCGTCGTTCAGGTTGCCGCTGCTCATGAAGACGCGGTACGCGAGGTCGTAATCGTCGGCATTGAACGGCGCAATGCCGCGCGCGATGGCCTCGCCTCCAGTGGGCTGTGCGGTGGGAGCGGCAGGGGCAGTGCCATCGCTCACCTTGTCCGCCACGCGGCGGATGCGTGCAACGTGGCGCTGGCGGCGGGCCAGCCCTTCCGGCCCGTCCATGAACACTGCATCCGTGGGGGATGGCAACGGCTCCGGCCGGCCCGCGAAGGTCCAGTCATGCCGCGCGGCACCCGCCGCCAGCGCAATGCCGGCCTCCGTCTGCCGCCACGACAGATGCAGCAGCCGGCGCGCGTACTGATCGGCCAGATCCGGCCGGTTGCACGCCAGGGCCAGTCGCGTGAGGAAGCGCAGCGTTTCGGTGTCGTCGAGAAGCGGCCCTGCGCGGCGCTGCGCTTCGGTCATGGCGTCGTCGAGCAGGTTGCCGCCCTGCAGCGCCTTGAGCCCGGCGATGAAGTAGTGGCGCTGCTCGTCGAGCGATTTGGCGCTGGCCTGTGCGGCAAAGTTGGCGGCGGCCGCGGCGCGGTATTCGCCCACGCCAAGGGCAATCTCGGCGGTGCGGGCCTGCCATTGCGCGGCGCGCGCCACGTCCTGCTTGGCCAGGCGCTGGTAGAACTGCACGGCAATCGCGCCCTGATCCAGCGCACGCGCCTTGCCGGCCAGGATTTCCAGTTCGGCGGCGGTCCAGCGGTAGTCCAGCGCCTGCTTGAGCAGGCCGCGCAACTCATTCAGGATCGACGCGCGCTGCGGGTCTTTTGGCTGCAGCGCATAGGCGCGCTGCTCGCGAATCGCAATCTCCAGCAGCAGCGCTTCACGCTCGAGCGTCTTGTCGTGCAGCGCGCGCATGCGGTTCAGCATGGCCTCGGCTTCGTTCAGACGCCCGGTGCGCAAGTACTGCGCGGCCAGGACGCTCAGGAATTCGCCGTCATTCGGGCGCACGCGCAGCCAGGCTTCGAGATACGCCACCGAGAGGGCATCGACCTTGCCGCCTTCCAGCAGGCGCGCTTCCAGCCGCTCACGCGGAAACATCAGGGCGAGCGCCAGCCCGATCAGCGCGCCAAGCGTGCCGATCAGCCAGGGCGGAAGCAGCCGTTCGCGCGGGGTCAGGTCAGCAGACCACATCGATGCGTTGGTAGGTCACGGATTGGGCGGCAGTGCCGTTCAAATCCACGCGCACCGTATCGCCTTGTGCACGGGTGGTGTGGGCCGGCGCGCCGTTGACCTTCACGCGGCACGCGCCAACGTTGGCCAGGCGGACAAACGGCTTGTAATAGCCGCCGGCCTCAAACGACAGGCCGTTGCCGCTGCGCGAAAATCACGCACAAAGGCTGCGGCTTCGGCAATGTACGCAGACTTGGCCGGCTCGCCGGCGGGCGCCATGGCAAAGCGTGCCGCGCCGTCGTCCAGGTGGATGTAGATACCGCCCGCTGCCTTGTCGTAGCCGACCACGCCCTGGGCATTGGCCAGGCGCGGCGTGCCGGGCGCCATCCACCGCAGTTCGCGCAAGTCGCCGTTGCCGCGCACGACCCAGTTGTCATCATCGCGGGCGATGGCCATGTCGCGGAAGTCCATGACCTTCGAGACGTATTCCGTGGTGTAGATGGGAAACACCGGTTGCGAGAGCGCGTAGTCGTAGTCCTTTTTCAGGGCCTTGAGCGACGCAAGCTTGGTGCCCGAATACATGTGGTAGTAGATGTTGATCGGCTTGAAGCGGTACGGCGCGTCGGTCATCTGCATCGTTTCAATCAGGCGTTCAAAGCCGTAGTAAGGCCCCGTCCAGTCATTGGTATAGACGTTTTCGTTCTGATTGGGCGCAAACACCTGGTAAGCACCGGGGCCCTTGTCGATGCCGATGGGGGCAATGTCCGTCCACGACGGCGAGCTGCGCGTGATGATGGTGTCGCCGCCGTTGATGTTGACCACACCGGCCTGCCACGCCATGCGCACGGCCACGTCGGGCGGCCGGCAGTCGCCCGACCACTGCAGGACCTTCACGCGCTTGCCCGGCGGCGCCAGGCGTTCGTCGATGTAGCGGATGGAGCCGGCGATTTCGCGGTCGAGGCTGAACTTGTAGCCGGGAATGGTCAGCGTGAAGGCGGTATCGCCGCCGCCCGCGTCCTTGCCGGGGCCCGCCGTCGGGCTTTGGACCGTGCGGCTCCAGTCGAATGGGTGCGAATACGTATGGGAGCCCAGCTCGACATACGGCAATGCGAACATCTTGCGGGCAACGCCTTCCAGCCGCGGGGAAATCTTCGGGTACAGGCCCGTCGGGCCCACCTCGCCTTCAATGACGGAAAGCGTGGTCGGAATGCGGTACTTGTCCCACACCTCCTGCAGCAACACCTCGCCCGAATATTCGGGGCCAGGGAATTCCGCACGCGAGGCAAAGCCGTCGCCGTCCACATGCACGAGCATCAGGCGGCGGCCGTTCTCGCTGGTCAGGTCGGGGATGGGCATGTCGGGCAGCGCCAGCGCGCGGCGCAGAAACTCGATGGGCTGCACCACCCAGCGCGCCTGGTCGATGGTCTCCATCGAGAACACCGCGAACGGATACATCACGTAGCCGCCCCAATCCGTGATGGCCGCGGCGTCAAACTCCTGATTGCCTGACTTCAAGCGCAACAGCGATTGCGCCGAGGCGCCGGCCCGGACGGGCACCGTCTCGTTCACCAGCGGCCGGGGCGGCATCTCGAAGCCCATGATCCTGTCTTGCGACACCACCGACACCGGCCCGCCATTGCGGGCACCGGCATTGGCCATGCCGCGCACGTATTGCAGGTGCAGCATGTCGGCCAGGCTGCCGTCCACCGGCAGGCCGAACCGGTTCATGAAGGCAATGCGCACGCCGTCGCGCATGCGGGCACGCACCCATGCATTGAGCGCCGCGACCTGCTTGACCGGACTCGTATTCACCCACACCACCACCCCGGCATAGCGGTCGGGCGGCACGTCGGCGGGCAGCGGTTGATTGATGTCGGCGTATTCGACGTCGTAGCCCAGAAAATTGAGCGGCATGGCGACAAAGCGCACGCCCTCGCTGGTCTCGACGGTGGTGCGCGGGGCGCGTTCCTGCAGGATCAACACCTTGCGCGGCAGCACCTCGATCCGCCCGACCCCGATGGTCTTCAACGCTGGATCGGTCACATACGGGATCAGCCCCTGCGCCTTGATGCGCTTGGCGGTGTCGCGTGCGCAGGCACGGTCAGCCGGCGGGCAGTAGTCGATCGAGATGACCGGAAGGTGGTATTCGTCGCGGATCTTGCGTGCCTGGTCCATCAGCCAGTCGCGGTCGGCGTCGTTCACCGTCTTGTATTGCTTGGCGCCCTGGTCCCAGCCGCGATACAGCGATTCAAACGCCACCGCATACGCCTGGTCGTGCACCTGCGGCAGGATCTCGAAGCCGCGGTTGAACATCAGCTTGGCATCCGGATAGCGCGCCTTGATCGCGCGGATCACGCGCACCATGCCGGCCTCCTGCGCCGCGCGCGAGGCGTCGTCCTTGGCGACGAGCTGGTACGAGTCGAGCGTATCCAGGAAAAACCCGCGGTAGCCCTTGTCCCACAGCGGCTTGATGACGTGCTCGACATAGAACGCCGGCCACTCCGGCTGGGCCTGGTCGACCACACGGGAGGCCCACGCGGCGTTGTCGCCGAGCAACCACGCCTTGGGCAAGGCCTTGAACCAGCTGCGGTCGGGCGTGACCTCGCCCAGGCTCACGTAGGCGAACCACTGCGTGCTGGGCGTCTTGAACTGCGATGGGTCGAAGCCGTGGCCGGGCTCGACGACGACGGCATCAAAGGCGCGCAACTGCGCCACGGGCGGTTTGTCGCCGTAGTACCACGCGATGTTCGGCGCGCTGGCCGAGACGGTAGATGCAACCCCAGACGCACCGGACCCGGTGGTGGCAGGCGTTTGCTGCGCAAACGTCGTACAAGGCATCGATACGGCAGCTGCGGCAAAAAGCCCAGCCAACCGTGCGATCGTCCCCGCCGTATTCCCCCGTTTCCCCCGGTGCGCCGCTGTAAACGGCTGAGAACCCACATGAACTGGCACTCCGCTATGCAACTATGTGCATCAATTAGGCCGATCTGCGCCGGCACTGAAGATCGGCGCCTCTCATCACGCCGTCCGGAACCGCTTTTTCTTCCCGGTCGCCGCCCGCAAACGCAGGCCCCGCAAGGCATCCCGAGACAATGTGTCCGAAGGTGAAGTATCGCCGATGCCATGGGTACACAGCAAACCACATTTTTGATGACCGCCCACCCCTCTCGGACATAAACAATTGTTTGAGATCAGCCGCGCACGCCGTGGTTTGACAAAGCGATCAGGGCTGCACCATGATCAGCCGAAGCCACATTCCACGCGACCGTGCAGTTGTCGCTGCGCAACGACGCGACTTGCCCGGACGGCCCCGCCACCATGTCCGCCCTCCTCCTTGCCTTGCTGATCCTGATCAGCGCCTTTTTCCGCTTCCGAAATCGCCCTCACGGCATCGCGGCGCACGCGCCTGCAAACCCTGGCCGACGACGGCGACACCCGCGCCCTGCGCGTGCTGCAGCTCAAGGACATGCCGGGCAACTTCTTCACGGTGGTGCAGATCGGGGTGAATGCGGTGGCCATCCTGGCCGGTGTCATCGGCGACAGCCAGATCTCGGGGCCACTGGCCGCGGCGCTGAGCGACTGGCTGCCCGCTGCACGCGCCGAACGGATCGCCAGCATCGCCGGCTTCATCATCGTGACGGGGCTGTTCATTCTCTTTGCCGACCTGCTGCCCAAGCGCCTGGCCGTGCTTTACCCCGAGCGCTGCGCGATGTCGATCATCGGCCCGATGCAGTCGTGCCTGCGCGTGCTGCGGCCCGTGGTGTGGCTGTTCAACGGCGCGGCCGACATGTTCCTCAAGCTGTTTGGCGTGCCGACGCACCGCGTCGACCAGATCACCACCGAAGACATCGCCGCCATGGTGGGCGCAGGGGCGGAGGCCGGCGTGCTGCGCAAGCACGAGCTGGCGGTGATCGAAAACGTCTTCGAACTGGAATCGCGCACCATCACCTCGGTCATGACCGTGCGCGACGAGGTGATCTACTTCACGGTGGACGAGCCGGTGGAGTCGATCAAGATGAAGATCATTGCGCAACCGCACGCCGAATACCTCGTCTGCCGCGAAGACATCGACTCGGTGCTCGGCTTCATCGCGTCCAAGGACATCCTGCAGCAGATCCTGTCGGAGGAATCCTCCGCCGTGATCCGCAACATCAGCAAGCACTACGACAAGAACCTGCTGGTACTGCCGGACACGCTGAACCTGTCACAGGCACTCACGCGCTTTCGCGAAATGCACGAGCGCTTTGGCGCGGTCGTCAACGAATATGGGCTGGTGGTGGGCGTGGTGACGCTCGACGACATTGTCGGCGCGGTGATGGGCGACATCCTGTACCTGGGCGAAGACGAGCAGATCGTGCGCCGCGATGACGGCTCGTGCCTGATCGACGGCGTCACGCCGCTGGGCGACGTCAAGCGCGCCTTCGACCTCGACGACCTGCCCGGCGAACACCACGTCGAAACGCTTGCCGGGCTGGTCATCTACGCGCTCAAGCGCATTCCCAAGAAGAGCGAAAGCGTCGACATCGGGCCGCTGCATATTGAAGTGCTCGACATCGACAACCACCGCATCGATCAGTTGCTGGTGTCGCGGCGCATCGACCCGCCGGCAGCGACCGTGCCTTCGGCGTCGTGAGCGGCAAACACTTCCTTGGCGGCAAACATGCCGTTGAGGGCCGCCGGAAAGCCCGCGTATAGCGCCATCTGCAAGATCGTCTCGGTGATCTCCTTGCGCGTGAGCCCCACGTTGAGCCCCGCCGCAATGTGCACCTTCAACTGCGGTGCCGCGTTGCCCAGGGCCGTGAGCGCGGCAATGGTGGCAATCTCGCGCTCGCGCAGGGTCAGGCCCGGGCGGCAGTAGACGTCCCCAAACCCGAATTCGACGATGTAGCGGCCGAGGTCCGGCGCGATGTCGGCCATGGCCTCGACCACGCGTTCGCCGGCCACATCATCGACTTCCTTCAGCTTTTGCCAGCCCCGTGCGTAGCGGTCGTCCTGCAGGTTGGCGTGGTTTGCGGCTTGTGCGGTGTGGGTGGTCGGGGTCATGTGCGTCCTCGTTCGGTTGGCGTTTCGGCTTGTGCTTCGATTTGAGAGATGAGGAAGCAGAGCCCTTCGCGCCTTCCGTGGCCTCCGTGCCTTCCGCGGCTTCAATCCGCGCCCGGATGCCGTCGTAGACGACGAGTTTGACGCGCAGCACGGCCAGCGTTTCGGCCCGCGCGCGCAGCTCCGCTTCCAGCGCCGCCGCATGCAACTCCAGCAGGCGTTGGCGCGCCGACACACTCTCCAGACTGTCGCCCTGGCGCCGCAGCGCGGCGTACGCCTGCATCTGCGCGATCGGCATGCCGGTATCGCGCAGGCGCAGCAGGAACTCGAGCCACGTCATGTCTTCGGCACGGAAGACGCGATGGCCGTTATCGCGCCGCTGCACGCTGTCGAGCAGGCCGATGCGCTCGTAATAGCGCAGCGTATGCGTCGACAGGCCGGTGGCTTCTGCAACTTGGGCGATGGTCAGGAATGTGGTCATGAACGGAGCTTAGAAGTTAGAGCGCACTCTAAGTCAAGCGACTTTACGCGAATTCTTCGGGGCCGCCCAAAACAAAGCGCCGGCCCCTTTTCGGAGGCCGGCGCCTGGGTGTGCAGAAAAATCCGCGGGCTACCGCAGATCAGCCGCCTACGCCGTACGCGCTCTTGTCCTGCTGCTTCGGACGGTGGTCGCGTTTCTTTTTCTTCTTGTGATGCTGTGCCTTCTTCTCGCCTGCGGCCGGAGCCGAGGCTTCAGGTGCCGGCGCAGCGGCGGCGGGCGCAGCGGGTGCCGCCGGGGCGGAAGCCTGCGCAAATGCGCCGGCGCTGAAGACTGTAGCCACGAGGGCAGCCAGGAGCTTGTTCATCGTGTTGTCCTTATAGAAGAGACTGGTTTGTGGCGCGTTCCGGTATCGGGTGGAGCGTGACCCAAAGCGCTCCCGCACCTGCTGTGCAATGCGCGGCCCGACATCGAAACGAGCCGCGCATCATCACGCAGTGTGGTGTAGGCCCTACCGGTTGTCCACCCGAAGCCTGACAGTACGCCCATGCGCACGGCACGGACTTGATGTGTCTCAACCCAATCGCAACAGACTTTTCAGTCGCCGAGAAACGTGCCTTGTTACGCGCGCTTACACCGTGGGCAGAACGCTTACAAACGGCAGTCATCGCGCCCGCAATGTCGGGCGTTTTTGGAGGCATGGATCGCAAATGGGACGAGATCCATGTATCTGGAGTCCCAATATCCCGCTTGAACCTGATTAAGGAGTCTCACATGAAAGTCGCTCAATCCCTGGCCGCTCTGATCGTTGCTGGTGCCTTCGCAGCCCCCGTGTTCGCAGCTGGCACCGCCTCCGCACCGGCCGCCGCACCTGCACCGGCAGCGACCGCTGCAGCGACGACCACCGATGCCGCTTCGGCACCGAAGGCTGAGGCCAAGCACGAGAAGAAGCACGCTCACAAGAAGGCCCACAAGGCTGCAGCCAAGTCGGAAGCCAAGACCGACGCCGCTTCGGCACCGAAGGCCGATGCGCCCGCCAAGCAATAAGGCTGTCGCACCATGAAAGACGCCGGGACCTTCCCGGCGTTTTTTTTGCCTGGTTCCCAGCGCATCCACGCAGATACCCCTGGAGCTTCCCTCCTCGATCGGGATCCCGCGCTCCGACGGTTCCCACTAGAATGGCGTGCCCGCCGTTTCCGTCGCACACATTCCTTTCGAGTTCCCGTCCTCTCATGCCGCTGTCTTCGCGCGCCCTGCCCCGCTTTGCGTTCTTCCTTCTGATGACCATCGGCGCATTGAGCAGCGCCGCCAACGCTGAAGGCCGCACTGAAGCCAGCGACTGGAGCATCGCTGCCGGCCCCGCGATCTACATGTCGCCCAAGTATCCGGGCGCGAAATCGAGTTTCGTGTTTCCGTGGATCGATCAGGAAATCGAATACAAGCACCGGTTCTTTTCGAAAGGGATGGACTTTGCCGGCGTGTACCTCGCGAACGACGACACGTGGCAGGTGGGCGGCAACTTCCAGTTCGATCCGACGTGGCGCCATGCGCATGACGACGCGCGCCTGAATGGCCTCGGCAACGTCAACGCCACGGTGCGGGCAAAGGCGTTTGCGCAGTACACGGTGTCGTTCCTCACGCTGTCCACCGATGCGGAGCAGGACATCCTCGGTAACCGCCAGGGGTTGATCGCCAATGCCGATGTCTACGCAAGCGCGCCGGTCGGCCGCTGGCTGTTCAGTCTCGGCACCGGCGTGTCATGGACGAACGGCCAGTACATGCGTACCTTCTTTGGCGTGGACGATGGGCAGAGCGCGCGCTCGGGCCTGCCGGTATTTGCCACGCATGCAGGGCTGCGCGACATCCACTTCAACGCCATCGTCACATGCAAGCTCGACGACCGGTGGAGGGCCAATGGTTCGCTTACCGTGGCGCGACTGCGTGGCGATGCGGCTGACAGCCCGATCACGCAGCGCCGCCAGCAGACCACGGCGATGGCCTCGCTCACGTACCGGTTCCGCTGATAGAGCGCCCGGGATGGGCGCAATGATGTGCGCAATCGCTTGCGCATGGAGGTGACGTTTGCCTCGCAAACCTGTGCACACGAGGCAATCCGCTTATGAGACCAGAAGTTGCCCGGCGCGCCTCTCACCCAAACGGACCATGCTTCCTTTTCACAACAGGCATGCGCGTGGACTAGCGCAATCGCCCTGCTTTTTTTGCTAGTCTGTTTCGCAAGCGGCGATCACTTCCGATCAATGCGCGGGCAGTGAACGGTGTCTTCCCACCGGCGGCGGACACCGCAAGACAGGAGGGCTTGACCATGTTGCGGTGGATTGCAAACTGGGCCTTGAGCCACGCACCCTCTCCCGAGAAGCAGGCCGAACGCGCGCTAAGCGAATTGCGCATGGAGCTGTACCAGGCAGAGCAGCGCGTGATGGATGCACAAATGCACGCGGACTATTACCGCGCCCGTATCACGTTCCTGGAAGACGTCGTCAAGAAAGGCATCGAGCGCGTCTCCGACCAGCGCAAGGGCAAGCAGGAAAGCGCCCACGCATTGCGCGCCGGTCTCAAGTTCACGGCCGAGCTGTGGCGCGAATCGCAATCGCGCGACTCGCACATGCTCAAGCGGCGCACGGCGATGTCGTTCATCGAACCGCACGACGCGCAGGCCGACGACTCGCACGCGCCGAAGATCCACCACTTCTCGAAGCTCCCCGTGGATTCGGCGTTCGACGACAACGTGAGTGCGCTGCCCTCCAAGCACGCCGCGGCGGAGAAGGCGTAACCCGTGAGCTGGCCGGCGCGGCCAGTCCGCAGTGCCAGTGCATCAAGTACGTTGACACGTCGGCTCGCCGTGTACAGGCGGTGGCGCCTACGGTGCCACCATCGACACGCCGTACTGCGCAAAGATGCGCTGCAGCTCGCCACTGGCGCGCAGTGCATTGAGCGCGCTCTCAAGCGCCTGCGCCAGTTCACGCTGATCTGCCTTGACAGCCATGCCGACCGCCCAGCCGCGGGCTGGCAGCAGCGGCGACTGCAGTTCGGTCGCGACAAAGCGGGTGGCCGATTGATTCTGCGTCTTCAATGCGCTTTCGTATTGCGCCCGCGTGACCATTGCCGCCGCAATCTGGCCGGAGAACAGCCCACGCAGCGCTTCGTTGGCTTCCGGATAGATCTTCACCTTGTCGCGCAGGGCGCCGCCGGCGCTGGAGAGCAGCGCGCTTGCGCCGCCTGATCCCTGCTCCGCGCCGGTCGCCTGGCCGGCGAGGTCTTCGAAACTGCTGACCTTGCCGACGCGCTCGCTGTCGTACACCAGCACGTAGCCTTCGCGGAGGTACGGCGCGAAGATCAGCACCTGGCCGTTCTGGCGAATGAAATTCGGGTCGACCGGCACATGCAGCATCACATCGGCCGGACCATACCCGAGGTAATGCCCTTTCCAGACCATGTTGCGAAGGTCACCCGACATGCCGTCGTCATCCGCATCGAATGGCAGCAATGAGGCGGACAACCCCATCTGCTTGCCGAGCGCATTGGCAAGCGCCACGTCGATGCCGCTGAATTGCCCCCCGACGTTGTCGGAGAACGGCGGCAGGCCTTTGTATAGCGCGACTTTCAGGGCACCGCTCTGGCGGATCTTCGCCATGTCGGCATGTGCCGGCACGGCGCTGACCACCATGGCTGCCGCGGCAAGCAGGAGGCCGGCAAGGCGGCGAAAAGCCCCGACCGCGGCCAACCGAAAACGGGCGTTCATGAGACGTCTCCTGGCGAAAAAAATGTGCGAGCCGATGCACACGAAGGCGGGGACAGCATCGGCTCGCCAAGCTGCCAACGGGGGCAGGCCGACCTACTACTCTTGGACGCGGCGCGATTCCAGATACGTCTTGATTGACCAGACCGCTTCCTGGCTCAGCACGCCTTCAAACGGCGGCATGTAGACGCGGCCGTCGCGGGTGCGGCCGTGGCGGACCGTGGCCGTGAAGTACTGCGACACCTCGCCGTAGCAGGCCTCCTTCTTCTTGGGATTGGCCAGCGACATGCAGTCGGTGTCGAGCTTGCGCAGGTCAGGGGCGATGCCTCCGGAGATGGCCTCCAGCCCATGGCAGCGCGCACAGTTCTGGTTGAACGCGGAGGAGCCGATCCGCAATGCTTCATCGTGTGCGGGGCCCGTCCGGTATGGATTGTCCTGACGCCAATCGGCGCCCAGTTGCGGTAAGGTGTGCGTGTCTACGGCTTGCGGTGTGACATCGCCGTGAGCGGATGCGGCTGCGGGCAATCCCCCGGCCAGAAGTGCGCAGGCAGACAGCAGCGCGAGCAAGTTGCGAGGCGTTTTCAAGAGTGTCTCCTAGTTGTCGTTGAAACGATTTTTGGAGGCATTTCTGCAAGAGCCATACCAAGGCGCGAACCTGCCGCCAATCCCGGTCTGCATCGGCCAGACGCTCTGGAGATCCGATGGGTGGGTTGGCACAGGTGCTCAGGAATGCAACACCCTGGCAAGGGTCTTGCTTCATGGCGCAACACTTCCGGTTCGTCCGCTGGTTAAATGAGGCGATCCGGGCGACCCGCACACAGATTGCGGGCGAGGTTTAAGGAGACATACACCATGACCCCTCACGCGGCAGCCGACCTGCGCGCTTCCGAGAACGCCCCGGCCACGCTCGGTGACACCCCGAACGATCAGCCCGAGCTGATCGCGCAGTCCCACGAGCGATCCAAGTCCTATGGCTTGCGGCCGTACGAGTCGCCCGACTTCTGCCCGGTGCTGCACAGCGAGCTGAAGACGGAGATCGAGCGCAGCCAGTCGCTGTTCACGCACGCGCTGCCGGTGATGGAGACGCTCTACAGCCAGATCGTCAACACGCAGAGCATGGTGATCCTGACCGACACGTCGGGCCTGATCCTGCATTCGATGGGGGACGACGATTTCCTCGCTCAGGCCAGCAAGGTGGCGCTGCAGCCCGGCGCGCTGTGGTCGGAAGCGAGCCGGGGCACCAACGCCATCGGCACGGCGCTGGCCGAGAGCAAACCCACGCTGGTCCACGGCTCGGAACATTACCTGCAAGCCAACCAGTTCCTCACCTGTTCGTGTGCGCCGATCTTCGATCCGTACGGCGCCACCGTGGGCGCGCTGGATGTGACGGGCGATCATCGCGGCTTCCACAAGCACACCATGGCGCTGGTGCGCATGTCGGCGCAGATGATCGAGAACCAGTTGTTTGCCAACACGTTCCAGGACGTGGTGTGCATCCACTTCCACTCGCGACCGGAATTCATCGGCACGCTGGTCGAGGGCATTGCGGCCTTCACGCCGGCGGGGCGCTTCCTGTCGGCCAACCGCAGCGGCGAATTCCAGCTTGGGCTGTCGATCCGCGCGCTGCATGCGCATACCTTTTCGTCGCTGTTCGGCCTGTCGATGTCGCAGTTGATCGACCGGGAACGCAGTGCGGCGGCAGGCATCGTGCAGTTGCAGCTGCCCAGCGGCGTCAAGGTGTTTGCGCGCGTGGAGTGGAAGCAACCGGCCAACCGCATGGTTGGCGGCGCGATCGGGGCCGATCTGTCGACCGAGCGGGACACGGCACCGCGCCGGGCCTACATCGAGCCGTCTCGGCAGCCGGCCAGCCTGGAGGCGCTGGACACCGGCGACGCACAGATCCAGACCGTGATCGGCAAGCTGCGCAAGGTCATCGGCAAGGACATTCCCGTCATGATTCTCGGCGAAACCGGCACCGGCAAGGAACTGCTCGCGCGCGCCATCCACGCCGACAGCCCGCGCCATGCCGGCCCCTTCATCGCCGTGAATTGCGCGTCGATTCCGGAAGCGCTGATTGAATCCGAACTGTTCGGCTACGAAGAAGGCGCCTTTACGGGCGCGCGCAAGAAAGGCGGCATCGGCAAGATGGTGCTGGCCAATGGCGGCACGCTGTTCCTCGACGAGATCGGCGACATGCCGCTGCACCTGCAAGCCCGCCTGCTGCGCGCGCTGCAAGAGCGTGCGGTCTCGCCGCTGGGCAGCAACAAGCTGATCCAGGTGGATGTGACCGTCGTGTGCGCGACCCACCGCAACATGCGCGAGATGGTGGCCAGCGGGCAGTTCCGCGAAGACCTGTATTACCGCCTGAACGGGCTGGTCGTGCGCCTGCCGGCATTGCGCGAGCGCACCGACCTCGACGTGGTGGCCAACAAGCTGCTGAAGCTCGAGCAGGCCGACGCGCCCCCTATCAGCGAGCCCGTCATGCAGATGTTCCGCAGCTACCACTGGCCGGGCAACATTCGCCAGCTCGGCAATCTGCTGCGCACGGCTCGGCTGATGGCCGAAGGCGCTCCGGAAATCACCGAAGATCATCTGCCCGACGATTTTCTTGAAGACTGGCAGGCGCGCCATGGCGACCAGCCGGCTACGGACACCGCGGCGGCCGGAGCATCGGCAGCGGCTGCAACGCCTGTCACTCAAAGCGCCGGCGGCACGCAGCCCAAGCGGCTTGCCGATGTGGAAAGCATGACGATCATGGCGGCCGTGAAGGCGCATAACGGCAACATCTCTGCCGCTGCGAAGGCGCTCGGCATTTCACGCAACACGATCTACCGCAGGATCGACGAAGCCGGCGGCTTGCCTTCAGATACCGACTGACCACGCCGACGCGCTGATGGCGACGCGCAGCGCCTGCGCCATCTCTCCCACCGCCAGGTGCCCGCCTGGCACCCACACCAACCGCGCATGCGGTATCGCTGCAGACAATCGCAGCGCATTCCCGGGCCGGCAAACGTTGTCTTCCTGCCCATGCAGCAGTGTCACGGGCAAACCTCTCGCGCCGATGCGCACAGCCGCTCTCAACAACGCGGATTTCCCGAGCCCCGCCCGCCGATACAGGTAGTGCGCCTGCAACTGGTACTTGCACGCCAGCGTCAGTTGTTCTGGCCAGGTTTGGCGGCGTGCCTGCGGCCGCAGCCCCAACAGCCGATGTTCCGCACGTTGCCACGCGCGGGCGATGTTCAATTTCTGAACAGCTGTACCAGCCTGCAACATGTCTGTTGCAACGAGAAGGCGACCACGGGCCGCGGGAAAACCCTCGCCCCGCGCGTGGATGCCTCGCAAGAGATCACGACCGGCACCGCGCGCGTTGAACAGCGTCTGCACATCGTCGAAACCGGTCAGGAAGGCGCCGCGCAGCACCAGCGCCGATACGGCATCGGGAAAACGATCGGCGTAGGCCAGCGCCAGCGCTGCGCCCCATGACCCGCCGACCACGCCCCAGCGCGCAATGCCGAGCGCCATGCGCAACTGCTCCAGATCGGCCAGCAGCGCGCTCACCGTATTGCGCCGTAGCGTGCCGGCCGGTCGCGAACGCCCCGCGCCGCGCTGGTCCGGCAGCACAGCGCGATGCCGCAGCGGATCGAACCACGCGGCCATGGACGGCGCGCAGCCGCTGCCCGGCCCGCCATGCAACACCAGCCACGGTTCGCCGCTGTCGGGCCCGCATTGGCGCACATGCAGACAGTGGCCATCCGGCGTGCGCAGGTTGAAGCAGGCGGAGGTGGTCGGCCAGTCGGAAGTGGGCATGGATGTTGCCTTGATGACGATGCGGTTGCGCCCGGCAAACGCCTGCACAACCGCTGAACAACGCAGTGCACTCACTAACTATGCCAACCCTCAAGGAGGAGACATGAACTGGACGACGCCCGCCTATACCGAACTGCGACTCGGGTTCGAAATCACCATGTACATCGCCAACCGCTGATGCTGCGCGGCTGAGCACGCAAGGCTCCACGAGCCCGCCGGTTCTTCACGGCGGGCTTCTTTTTCGGCGCGCACGCGCATGCCTTAGCGCCATGCCCTGGCCGACTTCTTGCTCAATCCGCCCGACACGTTGGATTTGCATCATGACCATACTCAGGGTTCTCGGCTCGGCCGCCGGCGGCGGCTTCCCGCAGTGGAACTGCAACTGCCGCAACTGCGACGGTGTGCGGCGCGGCACCGTGCGCGCCACCCCGCGCACGCAGTCTTCCATCGCACTCGGCGACGGCCAGCACAACTGGATCGTGGTGAACGCCTCGCCGGACATCCTCGCGCAACTGCGCAGTTCACCGGCGCTGCAACCGGCGCGCGCGCCGCGTGATACGGGCATCGTCGGCGTCGTACTGATGGATGCGCAGATCGACCACGTGACCGGCCTCCTGATGCTGCGCGAGCATCGGCAAGCGCTGCCGGTCTATGCCAGCGCAGCGGTCATCAGCGATCTGTCGACCGCCTTCCCGCTCACGCGCATGCTGTCGCACTACTGCGGGCTCGACACGCGCGCGCTGGCCCTGGACGGCACGGCGTTCTCGGTGCCGCCACTCGACGACGTGGCGTTGACGGCAATCCCGCTGGAGAGCAAGGCGCCGCCCTACTCGCCCAGCCGCAACGCGCGCCGCCTGGGCGACAACATCGGCTTGCGCATCGTCGACCGCAAGAGCGGCCGGCGTGCGTTCTACGCACCGGGTCTGGCGCGCGTCGAGCCGCATGTGTTCGACGAACTTGGCGCGGCCGACGTGGTGCTGGTGGACGGCACGTGCTGGCAAGACGACGAGATGCTCGCCCTGGGTTTTTCCACCAAGACGGCCGCCGACATGGGCCACCTCGCGCAATCCGGCCCCGGCGGCATGATCGAAGTGCTCGACCAGCTGCCGGCAACGCGCAAGGTGCTCATCCACATCAACAACACCAACCCGATCCTCGATGAAGATTCGCCGCAGCGCCGGGAGCTGGAGGCGCACGGCATCGAGGTGGCTTACGACGGCATGGAAATCTCGCTATGACACATCCTGTTGCCTGGACCGCCGAAGACTTCGAAGCGCGGCTGCGCGCGAAGCAGGCGGGCTATCACATCCATCATCCGTTCAACCTGCGCATGCGCGCCGGTGAATGCACGCCAGAGGAAATCCGCACCTGGGTGGCCAACCGTTTCTACTACCAGGTCAACATCCCGCTCAAGGATGCAGCCATCCTGTCCAACTGCCCTGACCGCGCAACACGCCGCGAGTGGATCGTCCGGATCCATGACCACGACGGCGACGACGTGCAGCCGGGCGGCATCGAGAGCTGGGTGCGGCTGGGCGAAGCCGTTGGCCTCACGCGCGACGCACTGTGGTCGCACCGGCATCTGCTGCCGGGCGTGCGCTTTGCGGTGGATGCCTACGTGAACTTCGCGCGCCGTGCGCCGTGGCAGGAAGCGGTGTGCTCCTCCCTCACGGAGATGTTCGCGCCGGACATCCACAAGGAACGGCTCGCGGGCTGGCCCGAGCACTATCCATGGGTGCAGCCGGAAGGGCTGGCGTACTTCCGCTCGCGCATTCCGCTGGCCTCGCGCGACGTGGAACACGGCCTGCGCGTGACACTCGACTACTTCCGCACGCCCGAGCAGCAACAGCGTGCACTGGACATCCTGCAGTTCAAGCTCGACATCCTCTGGTCGATGCTCGATGCCATTCAACAGGCCCACGCATATGAGCCCTCCCTTGCCTGATCCGGCCCACCCCATGCTGCACCGGACCTTCCGGCTGCAGTGGGAAGACATGCAGCAGAGCTGGGTGCTGCTGTACCCCGAAGGCATGGTCACCCTCAACGACAGCGCCGCCGCGATCCTGCAGCGCTGCGACGGCGCCCATACCCTCGACATGCTGATCGACGACCTGCAATCCGCCTTTGGCGTGCAGGGCATCGCTCCGAGGTCCACGCCTTTGTCAAACATGCATTCGAACGCGGCTGGCTCGTTTGAAGCCGAATCGCTGCTGGCGCCCGCAGCGACGCCGGTGCCCGGTCCGCCGCTCTGGCTGCTGGCCGAGCTGACCTATCGCTGCCCGCTGCATTGCGCCTTCTGCTCCAACCCCGTCGACTACACGCTGCACGATCAGGAGCTCACCACCGAGCAGTGGTGCGATGTGTTCACCCAGGCCCGGGCGCTGGGCGCCGTGCAGCTCGGGCTGTCGGGCGGCGAACCGCTGTTGCGCAAGGATCTCGAAACGCTGGTCGCGCATGCGCACGGGCTGGGGTTCTACGTGAACCTCGTGACGTCAGGGGTTGGCTTGACCGATGCGCGGCTCGGGGCGTTGCGGGCCGCGGGGCTCGACCATATCCAGCTGTCGTTCCAGGACTCCACGCGCGAGCTGAACGACTTTCTCTCCAGCACGCGCACCTTTGACCTGAAGCGCCGCGTGGCCGATCTGATCAAGGCCCATGGATATCCGATGGTGATGAACTGCGTGATGCACCGGCACAACCTGCCGCACGTGGGGGCCATCATCGACATGGCACTGGAGATCGGCGCCGAGTACCTCGAACTTGCGAACACGCAGTACTACGGCTGGGCATGGGAGAACCGCCTGGCGCTGATGCCCACCCTGGAGCAGCTGCGCGAGGCCGAGGCTGTGGTGAACGACTACCGGACACGCATCGGCAGCCGATGCCAGTTGCTCTACGTCGTGCCCGACTACTTTGAGCAGCGCCCGAAGAAGTGCATGAACGGCTGGGGTACGACGTTTCTCGGCATTGCGCCGGATGGCGTTGCGCTGCCCTGCCACTCCGCGCGCATGCTGCCCGGGCTGGAGCTGCCCAACGTGCTCAGCCAGCCGCTGCGCGACATCTGGCGAAGCAGCGACGCCTTCCAGCGCTTTCGCGGCACGCACTGGATGCCCGAGCCGTGCCAGTCATGCGAGTCGCGCGAGGAAGACGCGGGCGGCTGCCGCTGTCAGGCTTATCTGCTGACCGGCGACGCGGCGCGCACGGATCCGGTGTGTGGAAAATCGGCAGATCACGGCGCGCTGCAGAAGGTGGTCCTGCAAGGCCGGATGGCTGCGATGAACGGGTTCGGGCAGATGCGCGACACGCGCACCGGAGAGGTTCCCATCGTCTTCCGGACCGATGCCAATTCGCGCCAGCTCACGCAGCCATAGCGCGCAATCCTGCAAATGAGAGAGGGCCGGTCATTGCCGGCCCTTTCTCATTTGCGAACACCGTAGAAACTCACGAGCCTGAACTCAGTACCCAGGCCACCAGTTGCTTCGCCTCATCTTCCTTGAGGTTCGGATGCGCGGGCATGGGGATGCGGCCCCACACGCCCTTGCCGCCGTCGCGCACTTTCTGGGCAAGCCGCGCGGGCGCTTCTGCGTCTCCCTTGTACTTTGCGGCTACATCAATAAAGGCCGGCCCAACGATCTTGGTCTGCATGCTGTGGCACGAGAAGCATCCGTTCTTCTCGGCGATGGATTGCATATCGGGGGCGGCATAGACGGCCGTCGACGCAAGCGCCAACAGCGAAAACATTCCCTTGTACATCATGACTTTCTGGACTCCATAACGCTGTGGGCCGGCGCAGAACCGGCCATGCGGGCTGTGCGCGGTTGGGAGCGCACAGCCCGGCACAGACAGACTTAGTTTTTATGCAGCTTGAACACCCAAACCGAACCGCCCTGCTCCAGGAAGTTCACGCGTTTGGCCACTTCACCGCCCCACAGAGGCACTGCACCGCCCCAGCCGGACACCACGGCGACGAACTGCTCGCCGTTGTCTTCCCACGTGACGGGCGGCGCGACGATGCCGCTGCCGGTCTGGAATTGCCACAGTTCCTTGCCGGTCTTGGCATCGGCCGCCTTCAGATAGCCTTCGGGCGTGCCCCAGAACACCAGGCCGCCGGCAGTCGTCATCACACCGCCCCACAGCGGCGCGTTGTTCTTGATCTGCCATTCGATCTTGCCGGTCTTCGGGTTGATGGCGCGCAGCGCGCCGATGTAGTCCTCATTGAGCGGCTTGATGGTGAAGCCGGCACCCAGGTAAGCGGCGCCCTTCTTGTAGCTGACGGGTTCGTTCCAGATGTCCATGCCCCACTCGTTGGCGGGCACGTAGAACAGGCCGGTTTGCGGGCTGTATGCCATCGGCATCTGGTTCTTGCCGCCCAGGAAGCCCGGCTCGGCAAATACCGCCTTGCCCTTCTTCTCTTCACCCGTTGCTTCGGCCGGATCCCCCGGACGGTGGTCAGGTGTGTAGTTCGGACGGCCGGTCTTGAGGTCGATGCTGGTGGCCCAGTTGACCTTCACGAACGGGAACGCGTTGAGCAGCTTGCCGGTCTTGGCGTCGTTCACGTAGAAGAAGCCATTGCGGTCAGCCTTGCCGCCGACGCGCTTGCCGTCCATGTCGAACGTCACGAACTCGTTCACGCCGTCGAAATCCCAGCCGTCGTTTGGCGTGTTCTGGTAGTGCCAGACGATCTTGCCGGTGTCCGGGTTGATGGCCAGCGTGGAAGACGAATACAGGTTGTCGCCCTTGCGCAGATGGCTGTTCCACGGGCCCGGGTTGCCGGTACCGAAGTACACCAGGTTGGTCTGCGGGTCATAGGTCCCGCCCAGCCACGTCGATGCGCCACCGGTCTTCCACGTCTCGCCGGGCCAGCTGGCGTTGAGCGTGCCCGTCATGCCGTTCTCGGTCTTGTTGCCGTCCTTGTCGTACTTGTAGCCCATGTGGCCTTCGACGGTCGGGCGCGACCAGATCAACTGGCCGGTCTTGGCATCGCGCGCTTCCACGCGGCCCACCACGCCAAACTCGCCACCCGACACGCCCGTCAGCACCATGCCTTTCGCGATCAGCGGTGCAGCGGTCGTGGAGTAGCCCGCGGCGTAGTCCTCGATCTTGTCTTTCCAGACGATCTTGCCGGTGTCCTGGTTGAGCGCGATCAGCTGCGCATCCAGCGTGGAGAAGATGACCAGGTTGTCGTACAGCGCGGCGCCGCGGTTGACGACGTCGCAGCAGGGCATGATGCCTTCCGGCAGACGCTGCTCGTACTTCCACAGCTTCTTGCCGGTCTTCAGGTCGATTGCGTAGATGCGCGAATACGACGCCGTGACGAACATCTTGCCGTTGTAGATCAGCGGCTGGGCCTCCTGCCCGCGCTGCTTCTCACCGCCAAACGAAAACGACCATGCCGGTACCAGCTGGCTGACATTCTTCGTGTTGATTTTGGTGAGCGACGAGAAGCGCTGCCCTTGCGTACCCATGCCCCAGGTCAGCACGTCGTTCGACGATTTCGCGTCGTTCTCGATCATGGCATCGGTAACGGGGGCGTTGCCGCGTGCACGGCAACACTTGCTGCCGCCATGGCAGCCGCAAGTGCAATCACTCGTAGTGTCCTCATTCTTGTCTCCTCTACCTCTCTTTATGGTCCAGGTCCGGCAGTGTGATGTCACACCGGTCGGACTCAGGGCAAATCCCGTGCCATCGAAAAACGCCGTAAAACCGGGGTTTCAGGCGACTTGCAGTGCGGTGTTGCGTGCCATACCGCAACACATCGTTTGTTCTGTTGCGAAATGGAGCAACGCCATGAACGCGGCCCGCGCAAAGTCCACGGCTTACAGCGCGCGTGCGCCGGCCGGCAACATGCGCTGCACACACCGCTGCGCATCGAACCACTGGTGCTTGATCACCCCGGCAACGTGCAGCACCACCAGGCAGAGCAGCAGGTCCGCCGTCGTGCTGTGCACCGTGTAGAACATGTGTTGCAGCGCGCTGTCGACCCAGCCCCAACGCGGTAGCGGCACGCCCCAGAAGCGCGTTCCGTATTGATTGAACGAAGACCCGAGATAGCCCGACACCGGCATGACGACCATGCACATGTAGAGCAAACGGTGCGTGATGCGCGCAAGCTCCGTCTCCCAGCAGTGCAGCCCCGGAATGGACGGTGGCGCAGCACGGCGGACGCGCACAACCACGCGCCACGCGATCACCAGCGCCGCCGTCAGGCCGAGCGATTTGTGCAGATTCACCAAGGCGGACTTCCCGGGCGCGCCCTTGGCCAGACCTGTCATGTAGAAGCCCAGCGCGAACAGGCTGCAAAGCAGCAGCGCACTCACCCAATGCAAGGCGATCGGCAGGCCCGCGTAGGCGGGGCGAGCGCATGGGCGGCTCGATCAGCGCGGCGCATCGAGGCTGCCCACCGATGTCGGATACGTCACCACGCCCCACGGCAGCTTGTAGCCCGGCAGCGCATCGACAACCTCGCGCTTCTGCGGGTCGATCACCTGCACACTGTTCGAGCGGCCGCACGCGAGTAGCAGCTTCTGATCCCCCGGAGTGAAGCTGAAATGCCAGCAGCGCTTGCCGACCGGAATGGCAGCCACCGGCGCAAAGGTGCGGGCATCGAACACCTGCAGCTGATCTGCGCGGCTGGCGGCCACCCAGAGATATCGACCCTCCCGGTCGAACGCGACACCGTATGGCCCCTGGCCCGTCGGCACGCTCTTGATCGGGTTGAAACCGGCATCCAGCAATAACAGGTTGTTCGAGTTTTCCAACGTCACCACATAGGTCTTTCCGTCCGGCGCGATCTTGATGCCGCGCGGCCGATTGCCGAACGGTGCGACATCCACGCGACGGATCTGCTTGAGCGTCGACAGCTCATAAACGCCGACCGTGTTGTCTCCCTCGTTGGCCACCAGCAGCAACGTGCCGGCCGGGGAAAACTCGATGGCTTCGGTCTCGCGTGCAGCCTTGATGCGACCGACGACCACCCACTGGCTGAGATCGATGATCGCGACTTCAGCGGGGGCTTCGTCCTTCTCATCGTCCCCTTCTTTCTTGCCTGGATTGTTCTTGCCTGGCGGCCCGCCTTCCGAGGATGGCTCGTACGTGACGAACGCCCGGCGGCCATCGGGCGAGATGCGCATGAACTCGACATTCCTGCCGACCGCGATGCGCTTGACCTCCTTGCGCGTGGCCGTGTCGACCACCGACACATCGGCGCTGCCCTGGTTGGCCGTCAGCAGCCAGCGGCCGTCGGGCGTGACAGCGAGGCCGCGCGGGTCCTTGCCCACGGCAATCTCGTCGAGCCGTTTAAGCGTGTGTGCGTTCAGCACCGTGACGCCACCGCCCTGATTGGTGACATAGGCGACGGGGTCCGGCACCACGGCAACCGCCTGGAGCGTCGATACCCAGCCCACGCAGAGCAGCGTGGCGATCCGGAGGTAAAAGGTCAGTGCGTTCATGATGGTCTCTTCTGAGGGGCTCAATCCGCGTCGGCACCCGCGGTTTTGCCTCCAAACGAATACGTCAGGCCAATCCAGATCGCACGCGGCGGCGCGGGCGTCATGAATTGCTGCGTCTCGAGCGTGTAGATGCTCCGCATGCCCGACAGGCCGTACGTGGAATAGCGCTTGTTGAACAGGTTGCTGATGTAGGCCGAAATCTCGAGGTGTTTCGTCGGCTTGTAATGCAGGTTCAGATTGACGAGGCCATAGCCAGGCACCTCGCCGTTCGGGTCGGCATTGCTTTCGTTGCCGTGCGCGATCTGCTTGCTGACCAGGATCACGTTCCCGCCCATCGACAGGTTCGGGCTGAAGGCGTACGACGCGCCGAGCTTGAGCGTCTTCGCGGGGATGCCCGGGATCTTGTTGCCGCTGACGACGTTCTGACCGCTGGCCGTGGTGAATGCCGACTTGTAGATCGCGTCGACGTAGCCGAAGTTGGCCGACAGCGACCACCTCTCGATCTTCGTGCTTGCGCCCAGCTCAAAGCCGCGCCGCTCCGTCTTGCCGACGTTGGCGAAGTAGCCGTACGTGTTTGACGTGGCGATGAACTGGATGTCATTGCTGAGCCGCGAGTCGTAGACAGACGCGCTCCAGTAGGTGGATTTGCCCAGCTTTCCGCGGCCGCCGAACTCGATGGTTTTGGCCACCACGGCCTTCAGGTCCGGATCGCCGTTGAACCCGGTTGGCAGCGAGCATGGGCTGTTCGGATCGGCGCAAGACAATTCGATCGATGTCGGTGCTCGCATCGATTCGCTGTAACTGCCGAAGATGCCCTGCCCCGCGCCCAGGTCGTAGTTGAAGCCCAATGCCGGATTGAACCGGTGGTAGCGGTGCGAGCCGGCCAGGCTGTTGGTTTCCGGCCCGGCCACCGCTCCTGCCGGGATACCGTTCGGAGCCGACGCTGCGCCCGCACCCGAATTCGAGTACCGATAGGCGTTGACGTAGCCGGGGTTGTAGTACGACACGCCCGAGACCTCGTCCGTCCAGGAATAACCGCCGTCTTCGTTCAGGTACCGGTTGTTGGCGCCGCCCTGGTTGAGCGTGGTGTAGTTGAAGCTGCCCGATGCGGTCACGCTCAGCTTTTCCGTCACGCTCAACGTATCGGTGAAGTACAGGCTGAAGTTGTTGACGTTCGACGACAGGTTGACCGCACCGATGACGTTGCTGCCAGTGAACAATGCCGGGTTCGATGCCGACGGCGCCAATCCATTGGCGGTGAATCCGTACGCCTGATTGGGCGTCACCACGGCCTGGTAGTTGATCAACCGTGCGAGGTAGGTGGTCTGGTCGTACGTGATGCGTGAATGGTCGAACGCACCACCGAAGGTGAACGTATTGTTGCGTCCCGCCAGTTGGCTGAAATTCGACCACTGCAGGGACGTACCCACCGTGTCCTCATGCGTGGCGGAATCAACGACGCTCGTGTTGATGGCGTTGCTCCAGCGGCCGTAGCCGAGCGCCAGCGCATTCGCGCCGGTCACGGCATTCACCGCTGTGCCGTTGGGCGCCTTGTTCGCGCATTTGTACGTGGTGATGCCGCCAGCGGTGGTCGTTGCCAGCGAGCCGTCGTCGTTAAAGCAGCCGTCGTCGAGCTGCGCATTGCTGTTGACGTTGTGAAGGCTGGCCTTGCGGTAGTAGACGCTGCCAGCCAGCTGGTTGGTGTCGTTCAACCAATGGCTGCCCTTCAGGTTCAGCAGCGCCATCCGGTTTGAGATGGTGTCGGGCCACGTATAGGCGGCACTGCGGTTGGCCATCATGTCCATCGGCAACGACTGCGTGCCGCTCAGCGACGTGTCTGCAAGTGCGGCCGACAGCTCGAGCTGGGTAGCGCCGTCGTTGCCGTGCCACCGCGCTTTTCCATACAGTTGCTTGACGTTCGAACCCGAGTGATCGCGAAAGCCGTCTTGCCGGTCGACGTTACCGGCGACGAAGTAATCGGTGCCGTGTGCCTTGTCGACGATGCCCGTCTCGAAGCTCAGCGCACGGCGGCCAAACGACCCGCCCAGCGCCTCGATCGACGTGCCGGCGTTGTCCTTGCCGTTCTTCGTGTTGACGACCAGCGCGCCGCCCAGGGTGTTGAGGCCGAACATCGGATTGGAGCCCGGCAGGATGTTGACGCTGGACATCGCGTTCATGGGAATCAGATCCCAGTTCACGATGGAGCCGAAGGGCTCGTTCATCCGCACGCCGTCAAAGTAGACCGACACGCCAATGGGCACGCCCAGCAGCGAAGACACCTGAAACCCACGGTAGTTGATGTCGTTCTGGTACGGGTTGCCCGCTCCGTTGCTGATGCTGACCTGGCCGAGGTTGTCGTTGAGCAAGTCAGCCAGGTTCGAGCTGCGCTGCTCGCGGGCATCCGTCGCGCTCACGCGCTGGGCATTGGCAGGAAATTGCGACAGCGGCACGCCAATGCTGTCGATCGGGGTCGAGCCGACGACCTGGGCGGTGGGCAACGCCACCGCGACGATCTGGTCTTCCGCAAACGCCGGCGCGCAAAGCCCCACGGCAGCAAGCGCAGCCACCCCGCCAGCAAGGCGCGGCGCGACATTGCGCGCACGGCACGCGCGCTTCCCCGAACGGCTGGTATTCGAATGCACGAAGTGCCTCCTGGTGTTTCACGCTCGCCGTGCCCGGGTGCGTCAATGGCGCGTCTCCAGGAACAGGCGTGGCGATGGCGATTCCCGGCAGGGAATCAGCGGCAATGGGGTAGACACCTGCGCGCGTCGCGGCAGTGCATGTGTGGGCGCATGGCCATGTCTCCT
Organism: Ralstonia sp. 1B3; assembly: GCF_036631435.1. NCBI lineage: Bacteria > Pseudomonadati > Pseudomonadota > Betaproteobacteria > Burkholderiales > Burkholderiaceae > Ralstonia > Ralstonia sp. 1B3. Next base: position 34,966 of record NZ_JAPNUG010000008.1, read on the forward strand.
CTTCTTTTTCGCCTGCGGGGTCTTTGCCTCGCAGGTCAGCGGCTGGCGCACGGGTGTCGATGACCGTGCGCCAGCCGTCCTGCTACACCATCAGAAGAAGCCCAGCGGCTTGGTGTCGTAGCTCACCAGCAGGTTCTTGGTCTGCTGGTAGTGGTCGAGCATCATCTTGTGGGTCTCGCGGCCCACGCCCGACTTCTTGTAGCCACCGAACGCTGCATGCGCCGGATACAGGTGGTAGCAGTTCGTCCACACGCGCCCTGCCTTGATGGCACGGCCCACGCGATAGGCGCGGTTGATGTCGCGCGTCCAGAGACCGGCGCCCAGGCCGAAATCGGTGTCGTTGGCGATCTGCAGAGCCTGCGCTTCGTCCTTGAAGGTCGTCACGGCAATCACCGGGCCGAAGATTTCTTCCTGGAACACGCGCATGCTGTTGTCGCCCTTGAGCAGCGTCGGCTTGATGTAGTAGCCCTTCGACAGATTGCCGGGCAGCACTTCCACATCGCCGCCGACCAGGCATTCGGCGCTTCTTCCTGCGCGATCTCCAAGTAGCTGCGGATCTTGTAGAACTGCTGCTCCGAAGCCTGCGCGCCGACCATGGTTTCGGTGTCGAGCGGGTCACCGCGCTTGATGGCGGCCACCTTGGTCATCACCGCATCCATGAAGCGGCTGTAGATGGATTCCTGCACCAGCGCGCGCGACGGGCATGTGCACACCTCGCCCTGGTTGAAGAAGCCCAGCACCAAGCCTTCGGCGGCCTTTTCGATGAAGCTCGGCTCGGCCTGCATGATGTCTTCGAAGTAGATGTTGGGCGACTTGCCGCCCAGCTCCACCGTCGACGGAATGATGTTCTCAGCCGCGCACTTCATGATGTGCGAGCCGACCGGCGTCGAGCCCGTAAAGGCGATCTTGGCGATGCGCTTGCTGGTGGCGAGTGCCTCGCCGGCTTCCTTGCCGTAGCCGTGCACGACGTTGAGCACGCCCGCCGGCAGCAGGTCGCCAATCAGCTCCATCAGCACGCAGATACCCAGCGGTGTCTGCTCGGCCGGCTTGAGCACCACGCAGTTGCCCGCAGCCAGTGCCGGCGCCAGCTTCCAGGCGGCCATCAGCAGCGGGAAGTTCCACGGAATGATCTGGCCGACCACGCCCAGCGGTTCGTGGATGTGATACGCCACGGTGTGCTCGTTGATCTCGGCAGCGGAGCCTTCCTGCGCGCGGATGCAGCCCGCGAAGTAGCGGAAGTGGTCCACGGCCAGCGGGATGTCGGCGTTCAGCGTTTCACGCACGGGCTTGCCGTTGTCCCACGTTTCAGTCACGGCCAGCAGTTCGAGGTTCTGCTCGATGCGGTCGGCGATCTTCAGCAGGATCAGCGAGCGGTCCTGCACCGAGGTGCGGCCCCAGGCGTCAGCGGCAGCATGCGCGGCGTCGAGCGCGCGGTCGATGTCTTCAGCAGTCGAGCGCGGGAATTCGCCGATCACCTCGCCCGTCACCGGGGTCGTGTTGGTGAAGTACTGGCCCTTGACCGGCGACACGAACTCGCCACCGATGAAATTGCCATAGCGCGGCTTGAACGAAACGATGGCGCCGGGAGTGCCGGGATGAGCGTAACGCATGGGTTGTCTCCTGATGTTTGAGTGATGACCGCAGCGTCGTTGTCTGCGCTGTGTCCGGTCGTCATCTGCAAAACCCGGGCCATCCCCTGCGGCGGATGCTGCATGCCCTTCGAATCAACTGTTCATGCCATTCCGCTTGTGAGACTGCTCCAGAATGGAACACTGGGTGTTGCAAAGCTCAACGCCCCATCGCCTGAACAGCCGATGGAGGCGCATGTGCGCACAGGACGCGCATGGCACGACTTTCGCAACGCGGCGCTCTCATCCAAACCTTGCTAGACACACGATGAGAACGGCTCCCCTCCATGCCGCTGCCGCGCTGGCCGTTGCGTGCCTGTCCTGGCAGGCCTGCGCCGATACGGACATCGACCCCGCCGGCTCGCCGCTGTGGCCGACGATTCGTCAGGAGATGTTTGGCACGGCGCGGACGACGTTCGACAGCCGCATCAGGATCACCGGGCCGGCATTTGCGGAAGACGCGATGCAGGTGCCGATTGCGTTCGACGCGTCGGCGCTGGGCAAGGTGGAGCGCATTGTCGTCGCGGTCGACCGCAACCCGATCCGCAAGGTGCTGGAATTCGCGCCGACGCACGTACGCCCGGCGCTGTCGTTCCGGTTCAAGCTGCAGGAGGCTTCTCCGGTGCGCGTGGCCGCACGCACGCCGGACGGTGTCTGGCATGTCGGCACCTTCCAGGTGGACGCCACCGGCGGTGGCTGCACGCTGCCCGGCGCCACCCGCCAGAACGCCACGTGGAGCACCACGCTGAACCAGGTCGAGTCGCGTGTGTTTCCTGGCTTCAACGGCGCCGGCAGCCGCATCCGCGTGCGCGTGATGCACCCAATGGACACCGGCCTCGTGGCGGGCATTCCGTCCTTCCATATCGAGCAGCTCAGCCTGCTCGATGCCAGGCGTCAGCCCATGCTTGAAATGGCGCTGTACGAGCCGGTGGCCGAGAACCCGATCTTCTCGTTCGATCTGGACGGTCCTGTTGAGCGCGGCATCAGCGTGGCTGGCGTCGACAACAACGGCAACCGCATCCGCGCGCAGGTGACACGATGAGCCGACGCCACCAACGGTTTGGCCTCCTCCTGTGTCTTGCGATGCTGGCTGCCATCGCACGGGCTGAGGGCCTCGATTACCACCTCGTGCCGCACGCGGTTGCGCCCGACGTCTGGGTGCTCGAAGGCGCCAACGCGGATTTCTCTGCGCGCAACGGCTGCAACATCATCAACACCGGCTTCATTGATACCGGCGAGGGCGTGCTCGTCATCAACACAGGGCCTTCGATGCTGTACGGCGAGCAGCAGCGCCAGGCCATCCGCACGGTCACATCGGCGCCGGTGCGCTGGGTGTTCAACCTGAACCTGCACCCCGACTATTTCTTCGGCAACCAGGCCTATGCGGATGTCGGTACGCAAGCGCTGCCCGGCACCATCGCCGGTGCGCAACGCGAAGGCGCGGCCTATGCCGACAATCTCTACCGCATCTGCGGCGCCTGGATGCAGAACACGGTATCGACACCGCCCGGCACGCCATTGACGCCCGGCACACGCACCATGGGGCGCCATCACATCGACCTCATCCGTCTCGACGGACATACCGATGACGACCTCGTGGTGGTGGACCGGACCAGCGGTGTGGTCTTTGCCGGCGGCATTGCCTTTCGAGACCGGATTCCCACCACGCCGCACGCCAACATTGCGCATTGGCTGGCGAGTCTCGATCGGCTGCAGAAGATCGTTGCCGACAGCGGGGCGCGCGTGTTGATTCCCAGCCACGGGCCGGCGCTGGGCAAGGCAGATGCCATCGCGCAGACACGTCAGTACCTGCAGTGGCTCGATGCCCGCATGCGCCGCGCGGCAACCGAAGGACGCGACCTGGCCGAGGTGATTGCGATGCCGGTAGACGCGCCCTACGCGCAGTGGGGTGGCATGCCAGCGGAGTACGTGCGCAACGTGACCCGCTTCTACCCACGTTACGAGAACGCCGCGCTGGCGCCCTGACATGGCGCCAGACCCCGCGCGGCGACGCTGGATGCGCATCATGCTTGCGACCCTGATCAATCCGGCCCAGACGGTGTCGGCGTCTCCCGCGCGCGTCACGCTGTTGCGGCTGCAGGACGGCCTCTGCGCTGCGCGCGCCGCCAACGCAGAAGCCGCGCGCGCGAATGCGGGAGAAGTCGTGCCCACGCTGGTGCACACGACAGGCAATGGTGTACTCGTGGTCGACCCTGGCCCGCATGCGCGATGGGGACACCATCTGATCGCGGCCATCCGGCACATCACGGCGGAGCCCATTCGCTGGGTCATCAACACGCACGCGCACCCCGAGCACGTGCTGGCCAACGCCGCCTTCGCACAACTGCAGCCGCGCCCGGCCTTCCTGGCGTCCGCCGCCACTGCCGACCTGATGCGCCAGCGTTGCGAAACGTGTCTGGCACGCCTGACCGCCCTGCTCGGTGCGCGCGTCATGCATGAAACGCAGATCGTCTATCCCGAGCCGGCACTGCGCGATGGCGATTGGCTGCACACCGGCAAGACAGCGTGGCAAGTCCGCATCTGCACGGCTGCGCACAGTGCCTCCGATACGGTGCTGTACGCGCCGCAGCGCGGCGTGCTGTGCACGGGCGGTCTGGCATATCGGCAGCGCATTCCGGACCTGCAGGAGGGTTCGCTGGTCGGGTGGCGGCATGCGCTGCATGCGCTTGTGCAACTGCCCGCCCACATCGTCGTCGGCACTGCCATCGGCACGCCTGCGCAGATGTTGCGGCCGACGCTGGCCTATCTCGACATGCTCGACAGCACGATCACGCGCGCCATTGAAGACGGCGGCGACGCAGCCCGCGCGCTCGACTATGTCCCGGGCGACGCTTATCGCGACTGGCGCCACTTCCGCCCGCGCCATGCTCTGAACGTCGGACGCGCATGGCGCGAGCTTGAAGATCGCTGGATGCAGAGCGCCCCAAACGCCTGATCGCGGATGCTCCATTGCTGAACAGACGGCGGACATGTGTTGCACCGACTGTCCCGCCACGCTACATCCCACGCACGGCCCCGGGCATCCGCAAACGTTAATCAACGGGCTGCAACTCCGTGCAATGCGCTGCAAACGTCGTGGTATGCATATTGCAAAGTCCCGCCGGCGTTGAGCGCGCCCCCGCGTGTTTGGCGCCAACACCGCATGCGTCCGAGCCAATTCAATGGACGCATCAGACAACGACAATACGGAGACAACATGCAGAACTCACGCCTTCGACCCTGCGTCCTGACCGCCATTGCAGCCGCCCTCGGCTGTGCAGCGAGTGGCGCCATCGCACAATCGTCGGTCACGATTTACGGCACCGTCGATGCCGGACTCCAGTATCAAAACCGCAGTGCAGCCGGCGGCAGCATCACGGAAATGCATTCCGGCGGCATCAGCCCAAGCATCTGGGGCCTCAAGGGGTCTGAAGACCTGGGCAGCGGCATGAAGGCCAACTTCAACCTTGAAGGCCATTTCAGCAGCGACACCGGCACGCTGACCACGGGCCCGGGATTCAGCTCGGAACTGTTCCGCCGGCAAGCGAACGTCGGCCTGAGCGGCAACTGGGGCGCCATCACGCTGGGGCGTCAGTACAGCCCGGCCCTCATCGGCACGATCGGCACGGAAGCGCGCGGCTTCAAGGAGCAGTTCTCGAACCTGTACGGCTGGGCCTACAACCAGCTCCCAGCCCCGGGCAACGCGATGGGCGCCGGTACCAACCCCGGCAACGACGTGGGCGTGTTCATCGGCAATGCGCTGCAGTACTCCAACAACTTCGGTCCGGTGTGGCTGGGCGTTGCCTATTCATTTGGCGAGACCGCCGGCAGCTTCAAGCGCGGCAATGAGCTGTCGCTGGGTGCCACGTACACGGGCCCGCTCACAGTCGGTCTCGGCTATCAATCGACCGCAGACAGCGGCACGGGCGAGACCCTCAGCCGCCTGTGGAGCGCAGGCGTGGCCGTGCCGTTCAATGCCTTCACGGGCCGGGTGAACTACATCGGCGTCACCAACAACGCGCCGACCGGACAGCGTGTGTCGGACGTCAAATCGATCGGCGTCGGGCTCGACTACAAGTGGAGCCCCGCCAATACCGCCACGCTGGCCGGCTACTACAGCAAGTACGAAAGCAGCGCCCACGACAGCTCGACCAAGTCGGTCGTGCTGAGCAATGACTACGCGTTCTCGAAGCGCACCACGCTGTATGCGCAGCTGGTGTACGTCAGTGCAGGCGCGGTAGGCACGGCCGATCCGCTGGAAGGTCTCAAGACCTCCATCGTTGCGGGCGGCACGGCGTCAGGCGCGAAGACCGTGTTGGCGGGTGTGGGGCTGAAGCATTCGTTCTGAGATTCGTTCTGAGCCGCACCACAGCAGGAAGAAAAACCCTTGGCCAACACCAAGGGTTTTTTGGGCCTGGCGATACGAAGCATGAATCCTGACGCAGCGCATGGTCTGGACAGACGATCCGCGCTACGCTGAAATATTCGCAACGTCACGATTCCTGCCTGCCGAACCCACGCGGCGGCGCTCATTGGAGGTGCCTTGATTCGCGTCCTGCCTGCCTTTGTCCTGGGCACGCTCAGCTCAATCCTGCTGGCCCTGAACACCCTGTTCTGGAGCGTGCCATTGTTCGCGCTGTCGGCGTTCAAGCTACTGGTGCCGGCAACCGCGGTGCGCCGCCGGATCGATCCCATGCTCAACTGGGTCGCCACGTGCTGGATCGGCTGTAACAACGCCTGGATCGGCGTGCTGCAGCGCGAGCCCTGGAGCGTGGAAGGCGCCGACAACCTGCGCTACGCGGGCTGGTACCTGGTCAATTGCAACCATCGATCTTGGGTGGACATTTTCGTGCTGCAGCGTGTGTTGAACCGGCGTATCCCGCTGCTGAAGTTTTTCTCAAGCAACAGCTGATCTACGTGCCGGTCATCGGCTTGGCTTGGTGGGCGCTGGATTTTCCGTTCATGCGGCGGCACTCCAAGGCGGCGCTGCGCAAGCACCCCGAACTGCGCAATCAAGACCGCGAAACCACGCGTCGCGCCTGCGCCAAGTTCGCCCACGTGCCGACCAGCGTCATGAACTTTGCCGAAGGCACGCGGTACACGCCGGCAAAGCACCGGACGCAGTCGTCCCCCTATCGCCATCTGCTCAAGCCGAAGGCCGGCGCGCTGGCCCTGACGCTCAACGCCATGGGAGAGCGGTTCCAGTCGCTGCTCGATATCAGCATCGCCTACCCGGACGGCACGCCGAGCTTCTGGCAACTGGCCTGCGGCCAAGCCGGCCGCGTGATGGTGCATATTCGCGAACTGCCGATCCCGTCGGATTTCTGCACGCACGACTACAGCACCGATGCCGCCTTCCGCAGCGATTTCCACCGCTGGCTTGCCCAGCTCTGGGAGGAGAAAGATCAGCAGATTGAGAACATGCTGGCGCGGGCCGGCCAGCGGCGCAGCGTGACCACCGGTGCCGACGTTTTTTCGCCAGACCAAATCTAGACGCCAAACAAAAAGCCCCTTGGTCGTAAAACCAAGGGGCTTTTGCTACTGCTGGCGGAGAGGGTGGGACTGTATCGTGCACCCCACCCTTTTTCATATAGATCAATGACTTGCAGCCCTCACTGGAGGTCAAACGTACCACGTTGCGTGTACCAGCTCAAGATTGCAACCAGTTGCAAAAAGAGAGAGCCCGCACTTCGCAAGAGGTGTGGGTTTGCATGTTGAATCGGCTTGCAGGACCAGCCGGACATCGGCAGACAAATACGCCCTTGTCCGTCTTCACGCCAATCCCACGTTGGATAGTCGGTGTAGCCGTGCTCGCCGCCGCTATAGAGCGTGGCCGCATCGACCATGGCCAGCGGCGCGCTCTGGCGCAGGCGCTCGACGAGGTCCGTTCGGCCAGTGCCCGGTCGTAGCTGTTGTTGACCATCCAGGCGACCGGTCCACTGGCAGCGCGATAGGCCTGCTTGAGGGCAGCATAGTCGAATGGCTGGCCGCCCTGCTGGTGATCGCGCGGCCCGCCCGTGGCACCTTCGATGTGGACATAGGACAAGCGATACGCTGCCAGCCCCATCACAACCGGCTGCGGCGCAGAGTCGAAAGCGTCGTTGGCCGGTGTGACCGGAACCGCACCGTGAACCCTGGCCGCTAAGGCCAAGGAACGGGCGGCATCGCCTCACAAGACTAGGCGACCCATCGAGCGAAGTTATTGAAGCCATCGTCAGCCACCCAATCGTAGGTGCGCAACCAATTCTTCAGTTGCAGATTCTGCGCGCGCATATGGGTGGGCTGCTCATTGATAGAGAACGCTTGTAAATCACTGTAGTACACCCACTTCTGACCATCCCACACTGTCGGCGTACCCGTGCGTCCATCGGCACTGACTTCCAAGCCTAGATAATCAAAAGGGTTGGGCCCCTGGGGTGGCTTTTCCCGTACTTATCTCGAATGCCGTTGATATGGATACCTAACACGACATTTCCTCGTTCGATGCTTCTCATGACCTCGTATCTAACCCAGCGGCGCGCATAGGTTTGTGAACCAATGAGCACGACTGTCGCTGATGTGTTCTCTAGACCGCCGTTAATCAAACGTTTCAACGCAACATCACCTTGTTTCCTTGCGCTCTCCCAAATAGACGCATCAAAGAACCCACCATTGTCGTCCTTGGTAATGTTGTGATTTCGGACAACATTTGCCCGGAAGTCGATCACGTCCTGGTAATGAAAGCTGAAAAAGCAACGCCTGGCCATTCTTCCCTCACTGCTATTTTTTTAATTTTCCCCTGAATTTCTTCAGAGGTTCGCATATTCATGAACCATCGTCAGCACCGCGCGGACTGTAGAGGGAATATCAACGCCTGGGTCGTTGGCGACGGCAAATGCCTTCTTGAACGCCTTGCTTCGTTCCACAATAGCTCCCGCCAAGCTAGTCGCGATCTCTTGTGCCATCCATCCCGTCGAGCCGACGGCGACAACCTGCAGTCCTTTGGACCGTGCAATAGCAAGTTCCTCACGCATCCCATCTGCGAGAACGATGTTCCCTCGAGAATCGCGCTTATTCCCGAACAGAAAGATGGCTATGCCGGCCTTCCCAATCATGTGCTCGCGATGCTGGGTATATAGCTGCCGAAGGGCTGAAGCGGAGCCATCAGCCACCGGGAACGGAAAGGCCTGTAGTTGATTGTGTGAATGCCGCTTCGGATGAGACAGGATCTCGTGAAGAGCACCGGCGATAATTGACGGGCCGACACCGAGACCAAAGCCAGTGACTACATTGAATCCTTTGCTAACAAGACCCGCACTCAGCAACTCCATGAAGCGTCCCGCGTCATCAGGCAACCATGGATCGAACTCGTGAGCGCTGCCGGAAATGAAAACCGTGCGAGTACGATATCGAACTTCGACACCGCGCAAGATGCGAGTCACGTCGCTATAGTCATCAACCATCAACGCGTGGATGCCAATTCGCGCGAGGTCCTTTACGAAATAGTCTTGTTGGCGGCGTCTGTATTCGAAGCTCGCCAGCTTTTCTCGCGGTCTTCGAGATTCTCGCCGCAAGATGCAATAGTGCTGCTTGGGCTGGCTTCGTAGCACCACCCGAATACGGCTCATCACATAGTCGATGTTGGGGTCAGTGAAGCTGAACCCGACAAAGAGCATCGTCTTCGATACGAGATCACCGGTAAGCGCCGTTACGAATGGCTCGCGCTCACGGAAGTATCCTTCGTAGTCATCCTTAGTCAGCACGGCGTGCTCGGGATCGCTAACATCACCGTGCATTTTGTAGACAACAGCTTGGCGTCCACGTTGCGTCTTCTTCAAGTGCTCCACGGAGTACTTAACGTCGACCACTTTTCCAGCGTTTTCAAGCGCCATCTCGATCATTCGGTCGTAGTTGGTTGTCCAGAATGTCGCAATCGGCAGACGTGCAAGGACCTCATGGTTCTCGTTTACGGCATGCCCGGCGCTAAATTCATCAATGATCTTCTGATTGATTCGCGTCCGATTACGCCGTTCGTTCAAGTGATATTGAGCAACGGCGACAAGATTGCTTTCGCGATCAACGTCAAGCCCCAACTCATCCGCGATGTCTCGTAGCAGTTCTGCCCAATTCACATACCCGCTGCCTACGGACAAACCAGCGCCGGCAAAGATCGCTGCCGCACCATCCGCGATGTCACTAGCAAAAGCGTTGATGAATGCCCGGACATCAGGCCCGAACGGGGCCGGTGATTTGGTCTTGCGCATGAGGAATGTCCCCAACTGCAGAGTCAGCTCAACAGTTTCTTGAGGTTGTCCCAGTTCCAGGCATACAGGCGGCCAGCATCCGGTACCGGCGTGTAATTTCCATCCTTGTAGCCGATAATCTGCACGATCTTTACGCCAGCTTTGCGCGCCATGGCTACCTCTTTCAATACACCCTGGGCCTTATAGGTCTGCCGCCCAACCATCACGAGTACGATATCGCATCGGCTGATCGCTGCGCGCGCTTTGCTTTCCCAGTCTCGCTCGGGTGCAGCTTCCTTCAAGGAGTGGTCGATCACCTCAAACGGAGAGTCTGCCAATCTTGCCTGCCCGAGAATAAAATCCTTGAGCGCGCGATCATTGTCAAAATCGAAGCTTACGAATACCCGTGGCTTTGCCATTTTCCCCTCCAAATATTGAGCGCGCACTAACGTGCCAGCGAGTCCTCCCAAAACCACGCCGCCCAAACCTGGGAGAAGCGCATTGCCGATCAACGCACCTAGACCAGCCGCCACAGCGGCGCTATCTGAAACCTCGGTACGATGAACGGCGCAGAAGTCAGTGCCGGGGCGTGGGTGATTTAAGCAACGACGTCCAAACCTCGTAAGAGCGGCACATCGTCTCATTTTGTTTCCCCACGCTAGGGTCGCCCCAAATTGGGTTTAGATACTATACAGCGATCAACACCCTTGTTCGACAGAGTATGTACCATGACTCGCAAAGACTAGCGCGCACCATCTCGAGCGTACGAAGTGCGTCATCTCACCACGCCACTGCCGTCTATTCATCTACGCACGTGCACCGCAAATGGCCCCCAATGATCAATTCCGGTCGTCCCTCGGAATTTGCAACCGGTTGCAAATTTCCCATCTAATCAATCGGCAGACCACATACACTCCACTCACACATGCAGATTCACGCAAGGGAGTGTGCTGCAGCCCCAGGGCCACGGTCATTTCTTCGAAGGCCAGATCATCTTCGCGGCCAGGCAGCAAATGAGCCTATAGTCATCCACTAGGAAGATTTCCGGATCAACGGAGTCCTGGACGCCGACGAAGAAAATCCACCCTTTGGTCTGACTATCCGACCTAAACTCTTCTGCTGCCTCCTCACGGGTTGCCTCGAACTCCCTAATGAGGGAATCGCGACGCGCTTGGCTCCAATGGGACCAATTAATGCGGACGCGCGAGAGGCTCTTGTAGCCGTTGGCTTCCTTATCCCACTCACCTGCGTTGAGCGTCAGCTCACAGTGAGTTTCTGTGATGACCGGGTCCACCGTCCAGCGAATCGCCGCGTAGTACAGATGCTTGGGTGCTTTGAGAAACTCTGGCTTCTTGCTACCTAAGTACCAGAACACGTTGGCGTAAGTGTTTCCAGGAACGTCCGGAATCGCGAGTGGAAGATATCCACGGTCAAAGGGAAAGTTCATGAAAGCGCGACAGGCGGGCCGGACAGTCTTTACAGTGTGGCCGTGATGCTTGCCCGAAACGGCCCTCGTACCCGCTTGCGCCTCCTTCTTGTATCTCACCTGCCCTTCCGACTCGCCGGCACCTCCAGGCACTACCGGTCGGTCATCGGAGAACGTCAGCTTGCTCGGAAACGGTAAAGGAAATCCTTCCGGCGTGCCTACGCGTTCTTTCTTGGCACGCTTGACGATTTTTTCCTCGCCGTCCACGTCGCAGCCGGACTCGTGCTTGTTCACGGGCCCCAGAGAAAAATACGGGCGCTTCTTGTTCCGTGACTTGTCGTACGACGCTGGGAACACCTGAGTCTCGCATCCCCGGCAGATGAATCCATCGGTCGCAACCGTGGCCATACTCCAAAGCTCCTCGGCCTCGACGAGGGCGAGTGTACGTTTGTCACGAGCTGTGTCCATCGTGATGGGTTCCTTACAATGGTTACTTTTGCGCAGCCACCGCTACGCAGTCAATTTTCCAAACCAACGACCCTACAGATCAAAGGAATTCCACAGTGGAATCCTGTGCCGAGAGTGCTTCATCAACGGACCATGTAAATGCGTGACCGCCTGCGTACGATTGCGCCGAGGCGCGGTGACATATCAGTACTGATATGTCACCTGGAAACCCGTGGTGATGCGCGCGGTGGTGAAGCCCGCCGGCTTGTAGATCGGCGTGCCGGCAAACAGGTCGTAGGAGAGCGAGCCGAAGCGCGTCGCCCAGCCGCCACGCAACCCAATCACCGCACCAGCGAGTTGCCGACCAATGATGTTGGCGGTCGATGGACCATAGACGTGGCCGTAGTCCACGCCGCCGTACAGCGACAGGCCCGTGTTCCCGATGGGCGCTTGCAGCTCGTTGCGCCAGTAAAAGCCGTAGTCCCCTGCAAGCAGGTTCTCACCATCAAAGCCGCGCACCGTGTAGCGGCTGCCAATCGTCAGCGCGTCGAGCGAATAGAGGTGGTCCCGGGTGTATTGCCCACGGAACGTGGTGACATATCGCAGGTTCTGCGATGCGATCTTGAACGGTATGGACAGGTTCGCATCGGCCACCACCATGTGGTAGCGCCAGGTCGGGCCGCTGCCATCCGCAAGCGTGTCGTCCTGGGCACCCAGCACGCCGATGCCTTGACGATATGCCAGGTTGGCATCGAGCTGCGCGGCGCCGAAGTAATGGCGGTCTGTTAGCCCCACCTCGGCGATCGTGTTGTTGCGCCGCTGCTGGGGAATCTCCGTGTCCTCGATGAAGCTCTTACCGAAGCGCCTGGAGAGCCGGAACTGCACGCCAAGCACATCGTTCTGGCTGCGCTCGATTACGCGTTGTAGTTTGAGGTCGATGGTTTGCGACTTGCCGGCGGACACGAAGGTTTGGTTCACGCCCGCGATCTGCTGGAAGTAGTCGCTGGCGTAGGCGGATAGCGTGCCGGTCCAATAACCCCACGGCACCGAATAGAACGCATTCCAGCCCCGCGTGCCGTGTCCATCGTTGCTGTAGTCAAGGTCCTTGGTGTACCCCACGTTGAAGAGGTCGTTCAGGCCCGTGGGGTTGTCGATCGACAGGCTCACGTTGCCCTGCACCTTGCCGGTGGCGCGCGTGCCGGAATTGTCGACGGAGGCGACCACGCTCCACGGCTTGGTGCGCTTGATCGATATCACCACATCGCTCACGCCAGGCGCCTGCGTCGGTTCGATCTGCATGTCGACGTCCTGGCTGGCGACGCGCTTCATCTGTTCCAGGCCCTGCTCCAGGTCACGCAGGTTCAGCAGGTCACCAGAGCGCACCGGAAATGCCGACTTCCAGGTGCCGCGCACACTCGGATCGGCAAAGCGTAGTTGACCGATGGTGCCGGGGATGAGCGCGAACCGCAGGGCGCCACCCGACAGGTCTTGCTGCGGCACCAGCACGCGCGTGGTGACGTAACCGCGTGCGAGGATGGCTTGCGAGACGCCCTTGGAAAGTATCTGCACGCCTTGCTTGCCGACGCACTGGCCACGGTAGTGGTCGAGCCAGGCGCGAGCGAAAGCAAACGGGTCTTGCGGGAGTGCAGATGCGCCGTGTGTGCGTACCGCTTCAGGCAGGTCTGACGACGCCTCCAGTTCAAAACGCTCGATGCGAAAGCATGGCGTCTCGGTCGGCAGTTCAGGGAACTCGACCGGCTCGGCTTGCTGCGCGCGGACAGTCGGCGCCTGCAGGGCCTGCTCGCGTTCGCGGGCTTCCTGCTGTTGGCGCAGGCGCTGCTCTTGTTCGGCGTTGGCAGTTGCGGCCGACTGGTTGGGCGACGCCTGCGCAAATACGGAACAGGGAGACAGCAGCAGAAGGCCGATGGCACCGAGGGCCATCGGCAGAGATTTGTTGTATTTCATTCTCTCTAACACTCACGCGGAGGCGTACGCCAGTTTAGGTTGGGGGACAGGGTTCATCCCTCGACCGTAGTTCCTATGGCCTGTTTCCGTATGCGTGCTTGAGGGCGTCCGAGTAACCCCAGAACTCGTCAAGCAAGGCTAAATTGTGGACCACTGCGTCTGTGCTGGCGTCCAGCTTGAAGCGCCGACTAGCTTCGTAGGACCAAAAATCCGCTGCCCCGAAATAATGAGGTCCAATCGCAAGAGAAACGCCGCTGAGGCAAACTCCTCGATCTTGAACAATCGCATACTCGACGACATGTCGACGGTCCACCAAAAAGCGTACGAAGTACTTTCCCTCGTTTCCTGGTCGTTGGTCATCGAAAATACTCACGTGCCTGTCGCCATGCTCCTTGTAATAGGCATAGACGACCTCGTAGAGCTTTTGGAAACTTGGGAAATCATTTTCTAATTGCACGATAGTATCCCGATGGTTCTGGAACGATTTGATAGCCACTTCCAATCAGGTGGCTGTACTCTTGATATGTATAGCTGCCCACATCCACCTTCGCCGGATTGGATGTAAAGAGGAAAGTTTTCCCTTGCGCAATCTGCTGATCTAGAAACGCTTGGTTGATGTTCCACATCTGGTCCTTTCCCAACTGCCCTTGCACGGTGGACCAATCGGACATCGAGAAATACGTCGAGCCACGAGCTTGTGCGACCGCCTCATAAGAATCGGCACTACCCGAGATGTATTTCCCAAGCACGACCTCAGATGCATTGGCATTATGCGTTGAACTTACAGCCGCTTGATTGAATGTCTGCTGAATGAGTTCCGGAGGCGCGCCGTCCCGATAGAAGTTATTCAGCTTTGCTGCCGCTGCTTCAGCCGCTGCCTTGCCAGCGATAGCTGTTACAGCGGCGCCCGTCCCTGCCGGCATCGCCCCACCTGCGGTGATTTCGCCAGCCGCGATACCGAGTTGATTTACGCACAGCACCGGGTTGGCCAAGCAGGCCTTAGCCGCAGCAGCACCCGCTGCAATGAGTTCTGGCGCGAGGCCAGCAGTCACGATGCCGGCAGCAACCGTCAAGCCGGCTGCTGGATTGGCCGTCGACCCCGGGAGAGCCTTTTGTTCCGGCGTCCCAAGCGGTCCGGGAGTAGCCCGCTCCGCAGGTGTGGCGGAGAACAGACTGCCTGCATACTGGCCAATGAAGGCGACAGCAACTGCATCCCCTCCTGGGCCTTTGCTCGCCTTGTCGTCGACGAGGCGATACCCGTTGGCCAGCAGCATGTTCTCGGCCTGATCTGGGCTGATCGCCTTGCCGGTCTTGTCCTGGTAAAAGGCTGCAAAGTCTTTTGCCTTGTCCTTGGCCCACTGGCGCTCGTCAGGGTGCAACTGCCGATTGAAGCGGTCAACGTTCGCTGCCGTTGCCGCGCCTGAACCACCACCCACCGCGAAACCGATGCCACCTGCCGCGATGTTTGCAGCCAGGTTCCCGATCGTCTCATTCAGATCAGCGTTGCCCGTGTTCACACCTCCGGCCACCGTCTTGCCAAGCTCCTGCAACTGCGGGGCCAGTTTGGACGACACACCCGCGCCAACGGCGCCAGCCAAGGCGTTACCTCCGCCCAGTCCCGCGATCAGTGCACCGCCTGCCATATGCAGAGCAGCACGGTAGTCACCGCCCTCGGCCCAGCCCTTTGCATCCGCCTGAGCGGCATCGAGTGCCGCCTTGTTGGCATCTGACGGATCTTGCTTGTAGGCGGTATCCGCTGCAGCGAGCCGCTGGTTAGCTTCCGTGAGCTTTGCTCCAGCAATATCACCCACCGTCTTCGCCACGGCCTCGCCGGCAGCTTGTGCGGCCGCCATCATGTCCGTCTGCTTCGATAGGATGTTGTTCAGGTCCGGGTTCTTGCCAACGGTGGTGTTGGTGTTCGACGTGTCGCGAGTCAGGGTCGCTACGTCCTGCCTCTGCGCATCCTTGTTCGTGATGGTGATGGAGCCCTGCGAGATGGCGGCCTGTGCCACACCGCTTTGGCTGCCGCTCTCGCTCTGCGGAATCATCGGACTGATACCGCCTGGGTTCTTACCCGACGTATTGCCGGTGATGGGCTGGCCCACCGGGTTGCCGCTGGCCATCCCACCCGAGATGCCGAACGAGTCCGCACTGTAGTCGGAGTGGTTCTGCACATCGCTCCAGGTGAGCGTCCCGGTGGTGAGCTTGTTCTTGTCCGGGGTGGCGGTGCTCGCAATCACTGCGCCCTTGAGGTCCGTGTTGCCCTTGACGTTGATGTCGAAACCGCCATCGCCTGCCTTGATACCGGACTGCTCCGTCACGTTGGCATACGTGCCGTTGGCGCTGCCGTGGCTTGCCGAGAAACTGGCCGATCCGCCGCCGGTGCCGATCGTGAGACCGCCACCCATGCTGTCCTGCTTGGCGTTCGATTGCGCGGTGTCCTGACGGCTGGCCAGGTTCAGGTTGCCGCCCACGTCGGCCGACACCTTGCCGCCGCTGACAACGCCGCCCAGCACGTTGGTGTCGTTACCGGACACGATCCGCACGGAATCGCTGCCGTTGACGTGGCTGTTCAGTTGCGTAACGCTCGTGCTGTCGGCGTTGCCCTTAGCCTTGAGGCCGAGGCAGAGACCGCAAAACCAGAACTGCCCACCTGCACCCCAATGCTCGCGCTGCTCGATTCGTTGCGGCTGTGGCTCTCGTCCGTATCGGTGGCCGATACGATGTTCACGTCACGCTTGGCAGAGAGCGCCACCTGCTTGGCGTTCACATCCGAGCCGACGATGTTCAGGTCGCCGGCGGTCTTGTTGCCGTTCGCATCCACCCCGGTCGCGTTGAAGCTCGCCTTGCCGCCGGCCGTGACGGAGGACCCGGTGTGCTGGGTCCCATCGTCCGTCATGGTCTGCTTGCTCTGGCTGGTGCCGAACGACACGCTCACGGCCGCGCCGGAGGTCAGATCGCCGCCGGACGACGCAAGTGCTTTGCCCGCGTCGTAGGCGTCGCGTGCCCCAGCAATGCCCCACAGCGCCGACGCGCGGCCACTCTGGCTGGCCGCAGCGTTCTGGCCCATCTGCACGGCGCCCACGGCCGCACCGATCGCACCACCGACCACGCCGACCGACACGCCGCTCTGTTTGACCTCGTGCGTTTCGTCATGGTGCGTGCTACCTTGCGCGGCCTGGATCGTCACATCGGCACCGGTGCCGGTGATGTCCTTGGCCGCAATGACCTGGCTGCCCGTCACCGTCAGTGCATTGCCGGCCGTCATGTTCACGTTGCCGCCCGTGCTACCGACCATGCTGGCGGTCTGCGACTCGGCGCTGTCGTTCATCGTGTCCTTCTGGTCGCGCTTGCCGTATGACAGACCGCCCATCGCCCCGAAGCCCGACTTGGTGGTCTGCTCAAAGTTGTAGCTGGAGCTGGTGTTCTGCGCCGTCGTCACCGTCAGGTTGTTGCCGGCCTGCAGGTTCACGTCATTGGTGGCCGCCACGGTCGAGCCCTGCACCGTGAGGTCGTGGCCGGCCGCTGCCGTCACCGAGTCGCCGGAGATGGAAGAGCCCACCGCGTTGGTGCTGCTGGTGTTCTGCACCTTGGTGGTCTGCTCGGACGACAGGAAGCCGGAGTGCTTGTTTTCCGACCAGGAGTTGGACGTGTGCTTCTCCGTCACCGCGCCAATGGTCACGTCGCCCGTACCCACCAGCTTGGCCTGGCCGTTGCCCGTGGTGACGGACGAACCGAGCACCGCCACATTGCCAGGCCCCTGATTGGCCACCGCTGCCACGCCGTTAGCTTGCAGGACCTGATTGACGGCCTGCGTCTGCCCTGCGCCGAGCGTCGCGTTGTTACCCGCCTGGATGGCGCTGCTGCTGGCCATCTCGTCGGAGGACGATTTGGTGTACTGGGCGGTGCCGCCAAGCGAGCCTTCGCTGTGCGTGTGTATCGAGCGCCGCCGTCTCCGTCACATTACGCGCAGCAACAACGCTGGCATTGTTGCCAGCCTGTACCGTGGAAGAGGTGAGCGTCGCATCGCGCCCGGCCACCGCCACCACGTTCTGCCCAGCCGCAACGGTGCTGCCCACGTTCGTCGTGGTCTGGTCGTGCGAGTAGCTCTGCCCGCCGCGCGAGACGGCATCCTGCGTGGTGCCGGTCTGTACGGTGCCCAGGTTCAGGTCACGGCCGGCGGCAAGCGTCGCCGTATTGCCCGCCGCGACTGCGCCCGCTTGCATGTTGATGTCGCGCCCTGCGGCCACCGTGGCATTGTTGGTGGCGGAGATCGTGCCCACCGCGCCAATGCCTGTCGCGCCCGCCATGTAATTGTTCGGCCCGACCGTGTTGAGGTTCGAGATGAGCTGCGCCGAGTTGATGACATCGCGCCCGGCCACCACGCCCACATTCTGGCCAGTGATGGTGCCGCCCAGGTTGCGCACGTCCTGCAGTGCCTGCACGCTAGTCGCGCTGCCAGCCCCGCCGATCGTGCCCTGGTTGACGATGTTGTTGCCCAGCACCTGGGTCGCCACATCGCCAACGATACGGCCGCTGTTTTTCACATCCCCTGTGGCCACCAATCCAACCGCCTTACCCGTCACCAGCGCGCCGGTGGAATTCAGATCCACCGCGTTGGCCTGGGCCAGGTAGAGCTTCGGCACGAGCACCGTCTGACGCGAGCCATCCGGAAGCGTCACATCCTGCGACACCAACCACACCATGTCGGTGGTGAGCTGCGCCATCTGCGTGTCGGTCAGGCCAATGCCCGGGGCGAGGTTAAAGCTCTTGGCGTACTTCACGCCCGAATCCATCAGCGCTTGGTACTCCGTGAGCTGGTCGCTGTAGCCGGCGAGGAACGTGCGCCCTGTGAGCTGCGTGATCTGGTCGCGCACGAGCTTCTCTTCATAGAAGCCGTCGCCCAGGCGCTTCTCGGTGGTCTGCGGATTGAGGCCGAGCTGGCCCAGCATGTAGTCGCTGGAGATGAACTTGGTGTATTGCGTGAAACGTGGGTCGGTCGCCACCAGGTACGTGGCCCCAGGCGCGGTCTGGAAGTGGAACAGGCCATTGATGGGCAGCGTCAGGTTCGGAATGCCGCCGGACGCGGTGCCCAGCGTCTGGTGTTGCGTCGTCTGCCCGGAAGCGCCAGCGACCGAAGTACCTGTTGCACCACCACCCCGCAACGCCGCTGCCCGTCACCGTCTCGCCCACGCGGTTCACAGTCGTGACGTTGATGGTCTGCGCGTTGGTCTGCACCGCCTGGTTGGACGATGCGATGGCAGGCAAGGCGTCCACGGTGGTGGAGGCCACCGGCGAGGTCGGATACGCACAACCTGCGTGTCCTGGTCGCCGCCCGTCTTCTGGTGCCAGTAGAAGGTCGACGTCTCCGTGGTTTGCGTGCTCTGCTGCAGGACGGTGCCCTTGTCATCAACCGAGCCACCAACCGCCGAGCGCACCAGGTTGCCGCCGGCCGCCATGGTCGACGACTCATTGAGAATCGAGCCGCCGTCGCTATTGATGCGGATGTTGCCTGACGCCCGAATCCGCGCTGCGGCACTGGCCGACACGAGCTGGTCCGTGGTGGTCGTCGTGGCGGACGTGCGTTGCGTCTCGTTGTAATCGCGCTGATCGATCCCGAGGTCGTAACGCACGCGTACCTGATCCGGGCGCAGGTTCTTGCTCGGGTCCCAGTCCGGCCAGAAGGTGATGGAGTAGGTGCTGCCGTTGTCCGTGATGGACTGGTAGTACTGCGTCGGGTTGCTGGTGATCGAGCGCGTGAGGATCGGCTGATAGTTACAGGCCGGGTCGCTGGTGTCGCAGCTTGGCCCGTACGGGTTCTGGTACTGCTCGATGGGCGAGGTCGTGAAGGACAGCGTCTTGCCGGTCGTGTTGAGCGACGTGACCGTGGATTTGTCGACGGTGACCGTGATGGGCTGCATCAGCGCATAGGTGAGGCTCGCGCTGATCGGTGCGTTTTGTCCGCTCCAGCGCCAGCTCGGGAAGGTGATGCTCTGGTGGTAATTCATGTCCAGGCCGGTAAAGCCTGCATACCACGTGGTGAGCGTCTGGCTGGCCGTCGTCGGCGTGCCTGGCGCCGTCACGATGCTGGTGCGCGTGTTCTTGACCACCTTGGCGGCGATGTCGATGTCCCCATCCGCCTCGATGTCCGCCGAGCGGTTGGTGAGCGTGCCGACCTGGTGGATCAACATGCCCGTGTTCGGGTCGCGCACGCCGTCCTTGGCAATCTGCAGATTGCCGGCGCTGTACATCGTGGCGCCGTCCAGGTTCGACACCGAGTTGTTGGCGTACACCTTGAGGTCCTGCGCGGCTGCGATCAACGCAGCGGGACCGGAGTTCGTCACGTCATCGGCCTGCACCTTGACCTGGTTCCCGATGAGGGTGCCCGTGTTTGTCAGCGTCGGGCTGTTCGTCTGGACGGAATCGCCCTCGATGCGGCCGGCGTTGTTGATCGTGTTGGTGGCCGTGACCGTGGTGTTGGTGCCGGTGATGTCACCCGTCGCCGTGTCGATGATGTTGGCGCCCGACACGGACGTGTTGCCGGCGGCACCCAACGTCGCGCTGTTGGTCAGCGTCCCCGTGGCCGACAGCGACATGTTGCCGTCCGCGCGCAGGTGGTTGTTCGCGCCGTTCGTGTAGTCACCCGTGACCTGCAGGGTGAGGTTGCGGCCGGCCGTCATTTCGCCGTCACCGGAGACGCCGCCTTGCACCGACACGTCGCGATTGGCTCGCACGTTACCGCCGCCGTTCGTCATCGTTGCGACGTTGACCTTGGCATCCTGGCCACCTTGTAGCGAGCCGCCGTCGTTGGCCAGCGTGGCACCGGTCTGGTTCAGCACCAGGTCTTGGGCGCCATAGATCAGGCCGCCGCGGTTGTCGATCTGGCTCGATGTATTGAGCGCCAGAGCAGCGCCGGCGGCCACCGTACCCTTGTTCGTGTTCGACAGGGTCTGGCTGTTCAGCGTGACGTTCCCATTTCCACCCAGCGCACCGCCATCGTTCTTGAGGCTGGTGGCGGCCGTGACGGTGGTGGCACCGTCGCCCGCGTTGACCAGGCGGCCGGACGTGTTGTCGATGCTCGCACCCGACACGGATGCGGTGCCGTGCGCGCCGTTGGCTGCAATGACGCCCTGGCCGTTCTGCAGGGCGCCGGCGGCCGTGGCCGACAGGTTCCCGGAAGTCTGGGCCGATCCCTTGGTGTTGTCGAGCTGGCCACCGCTGGCCAGCGTCAGGCCGGTCTGGCCGTAGAGCGAACCCTGCGTGTTGGCCAGGTCTCCCGTGGTGGTGACCGAAGTGGCGCCCTGCGCCGAGGCGCTGCCCTGCGTGTTGTCGAGCGACGCCGATCGCGTCGTCAGGTCGCCGTTGGTCTGAATCTGACCGCCCACATTCGACAACGCGCCGGAGCTGGTGAGTGAAAGCGCACCCGTTCCCGAGTGCAGCAGCTTGCCGCCGTCACTGGTCACCGTCTGCGCATTGACCGTGAGGTTCTGGGCGTTCGCTGCAATCGTGCCGCCTGTGTTGTCCAACGCGGCACCGACCTGCAGCATGGTGTCCGCCTGGCTGTACTGTTTGATCGCGCCACCTTGGTTACTGAGATTGCCGGTGGTCGTGAGCGCGAGCTGGTTGCCTTCAATCGTGCCGCCGGTGTTGTCGATCGAGCCTGCGGAGACGTTCGTCGTGTCGGCGGACAGCGTGCCGTGCTGGTTGGTCACGGCACCGCCGCTGATATTCGCGGCAAGTGCGCGACCCGCCGTGACGCTGCCGTTGCTGTTGTCCAGCGTTGATGCGTTCAGCGTGGCATCGGTCGCCGCGCTGATCTGACCGTGGTTCGTGAGTGTTTGCGTGGTCAGGTTCGCGGCGCCGTTGCCGCCAATGACGCCACCCTGCGCGCCATCGGCTGTCGTGCCAGCCGCATTGGTAATCGACGTGGCGGCGTTGACCGTGAGGCCATCGGCATTGAGCGAGACCAGACGACCGGCCGTGTTGTCGATCGTGGCCCCCGAGACTGCGAGCGCCCCTCCGGCTTGGACCGTACCCTGCGTGTTGTTCACCGCGCCGGTGGACTGCACGCCCACGGCGGCCTGGCTCACGATCTGGCCGCCAGCATTGGATACGCTACCGGCTGTGACCTGCACCGGGCCGTTGCCGCTCAGGTGGCCGGCATCGTTGACCAACGCGCCTGCGGCGTTGGCATTGAGCGCGCCACCAGCATGCGTGGACGAGCCAGTCAGGTCGACATTGCCCGAAGAATTGAGCGCGAGATTCCCGTTCACCGAGGTGTTGCTGTGCGCCAGGCTCACACCTGCACCCTGGAAGGTCGCGTTGCCGCCGGCGGCATTGGTGCCCGAGGCAGACAGTGCACCGCTGGCCGTCACGTTCAGGTCAGCCGCCTGCGTGACCGTGCCGTTCTGCGCGACGCCGGCACCCATGCTACCGGTGGAGTTCACCGCGCCCGCATTGACGGACAGGCCTTGCTGCGCGGCGAGCGCCCCCGAATTGGTCAGCGTGCCGTCGCTGGCCAGCGACACGGCACCACCCCCATACGTCGCGCCCGAGTTCGTTACGTCACCGTGCGCGCTGGCATTGACGTTTCCGCTAGCGCTGGTGGTGCCGGCCAGGATCAGTTGGCCCGCAGACGTGAGGGTCAGGTCGCCGGCCTGCGCGGCCGTCACGCCCTTGAGCGACACGCCGACCCCGTTTTCCGTTGAGGCGAGCAGAATCTTGTTGGCGTACATACCCCCAGCGCGCTCACATCAATGCCAAGCGCAGGGCGGCGCCGGTGCCCGCGATCGGCGTGGCGGCCAAGGTGTTGCGGTCGACCTGGTTGGCCCCGGCGACCACGTTCAAGGTGTTGGCATAGACCGCTGCATTGGCCTGCACGGCTCGGGCAATCAGGTCCACCTGGTCCACATTGGCCGCGTTCAGGCCCGCGCCCTGAATGGAAATCTGGCCACCGGTGACGCGGTACGCATCCAGGCTGCCGGTTCCTCCGAAGACAGGGACGCCTGTCGTCAGCGTCGCTCGACTTGTGTTGATAAAGCCGCCCCCGCTGACCGTGATGCCATTCGGATTGGCTATCACCACCTCTGCCCGTTGCCCAGCCACCTCGGAGTAGCCCTGGATGGTGGTCGGCGACGTGCTGGTGATCTGGTTGACGATGATGCGTGCGCTGCCGCCGGGCAACAGGTTCGGGTTGCCGTTGATGTAACCCGCCTGCTGCGTCTGTGTCAGGCTCGGACTGTTGTTGAGTATGTTCCCTTGGCTTGGAACATTGAACTGCGAGTAGGTATTGAGTGAAACGCCGCTGCCGTTCGGCCGTGCGATGTTCACTTGCTGCAAGCCGTTGGCCGTCTGCACGACTTGCGCGCCGGAGCCTGGAGCCGCGACCACCTGCGCGTACACAGCCGCCGGCACGCCCACCGCCAACCACGTGCCAAAGACCAATGGCAACACGGTAAAGCGTGCCACCGTCGCAGCCACTCCGACTGCTCCCTGAGCCCGCGAGCCCGCGTGGCGTCCCTTGCCTGCTGACGTTGCCGTTTCCTCGACGGCCACAAGCATGCCGCGCACGGCATTAAAGACGGTCCGGTAACACTTGGTGTTCATGATGGTTCTCTACTGACACGGCAGACGACAACAGCCTGCTGGCGAGCGCATGAACGTTCGCAAAGCAGGCGACACATGGGGCGACGACAGACAGCAGACGTGCGCCGGTTACAGCGCAAGCCGTTCCGAGTCAGGTGATGGGGCAGAGGAGAGCTGGGTCGAATGCCCAACAAGGCGGAGACGCACAAAGACGCGCCCGAGATGTCGTCTCATGCAAAAGCACTCCCTGCCCCGTCTGAAATGGAACGAACCCCTGGCGGCCTCGCTCTGTCTGGCGCAGAGCGATTGCCTTTTTGCTGTTTGCGCGGATGATAATCGAAACGGCCTAACGGATAATCAACAACTGCAAAGACAACAAAAATTCGATGCAAATGCGCGACGTCGAGTGATATTTAAATCTGAATTCAATGAATTTGAATTCAGGCTAACCGACGTGCCGCAACACCATTTCGGTAATAACTTCGACATCGAAAGGAATTTGCAACCGGTTGCAAACCGCCGAGACAGCTCAAGTCGGCCCGTCAGCCGCTATGCGCCCGCGCACTCGCATCACGGTCTGGCGACTAGTGTTGAGGTCCCGCGCAATAGCGGCGATGGCATCCCCTTGAGCCAGGCGTTGCTGAACTAGGTGTTCCTGCTTAGCAGTCAGCGCGCGCGGGCGACCT
This sequence comes from Ralstonia sp. 1B3, assembly GCF_036631435.1. Taxonomy (NCBI): domain Bacteria; kingdom Pseudomonadati; phylum Pseudomonadota; class Betaproteobacteria; order Burkholderiales; family Burkholderiaceae; genus Ralstonia; species Ralstonia sp. 1B3. Next base: position 58,925 of record NZ_JAPNUG010000008.1, read on the forward strand.
AGTATCTTGCCGGCGTCCTTGGCCCGAGCGAGCCCCGAGGCGGTACGCTCTAGCAACAAGTCGCGCTCAAACTCCGCGACCGCCGACAACACCGACATCGTCATCTTGCCCGCAGCACTGGTTAGGTCTGCTCCACCCAGCGCCAGACAGTGCACGCGCACGCCGGCCTGCTGTAGGTCCTCGACCGTCATGCGCACGTCCATCGCGTTGCGCCCGAGTCGATCCAGTTTCGTCACCACCAACACATCCCCAGCTTCCAGGCGATCACGCAGCTTGGCGAAACCTTGCCGCTGACTCGCCGCCACCGAGCCGGATACGACTTCCGCGACCACGCGCCGCGACTCGACATTGAAGCCGGCCGCACGAATCTCCCGCACTTGGTTCTCGGTGCTCTGCTCTGCGGTCGATACCCGACAGTACGAAAAAACCCTCGTCATTCCTAGTTTCCCTGTACCAAAACGATGTACGGAACATTAACAGCGTACGGAATGAGGTCAAGCAGGTTTTCGGACAGCGGTGATGGGGATGTTCAAAAACGAACGATATCGTACAGGGATGGTGTGAGCGCCAGCTAATCATCTGGCAAACAAGGTGCAGCGCGTAACAATGTTGCTGCCCCTTTGCTCAACAGCAGAGCCAAATTGCACGGACATCGGGCAGCCCCTCTGCTAGCTAAGCTCGAATAGCAAGGTCGCCAACCTGCGCGCCTGCCAACACCTTCAGTGTTTCCTTTCCAGGTGTAATAGATTCTGTTACCGAATCTTGCGGCCCCAAGAAAGTAACTAGACCTGTGGCACGTGAAGTAACCTTCTTGATTTGCTTTACATCATCCGCCTTCACGTATTCACATGATTGTACTGTGGAAATTTTTGACTGAACGTGAACTACTTTGACCTTTCCTCTAACAATCTCCAGCCGGTCAAGCTCCTCGTTGGTATCTGGGTCAACGACAATATCACCCAGTCCAACTAGCAAAAACTTGTCGCCGAGGCCAATGCCCTTCAACTCACCAGCGTTGATAACGACAGTGGTGGAATCAATCAGCCCTACCACCTTGGCGAAGTATCGATCGTTCATTTAAATCTCCTGCGCACCAAATAACTCGAAAGCCGTCACCGGGACTACTGGCCTAATCTCTATTGTTTTCAGATCATCTGCTGACAGATCGGCCCCATTGAAAACCCCAAGGTCGGTTCGGATTTTTATTTGAATCATCTTCTCTTGAACCAGATGCACGACGGCTAGATAGGCTAACTTATCCACGCCGTCGCGCTGCGAGTAGCAGCCAACTATTATGCTATTGAGAAAATTCTCGTTGCGACGAATAACGAAGATCCCGTCCGCTCCCCCGATGAATTTGATCGGAATCTCAAATGGGGGAGGGGGTTTTTTCTCTAAAGAAAGATCAGATATTATTTTTAATAAAATCAGGGTGATCGTTGACCCAAGGAGAGTTGCAAATATCAGCCACTTAACTGAAACCGTCGCATTCACATCAACAAACATCGTGACCAGCGCAGACAAGAAGCCGGCCGCGCCAACAAGAAGTGATGCCCCACTAATGCTAAATATTCCGCTAACAATTCGATCTTTCATTTTTTATGTTAATTTAGCGGGGATATGTTTTTCACGTCATCAGAGCAACGTACTCATCAGTTCACGCAATCGCGTAACTTCGGCTACACCAGTCGCGCTCCATTGCCGAGGTATATGCGTCGCCTCGGAGTGTACGTCAGATTTTGACGATGATCCCCCGGGCGGAAAATAACTCTTATGGTGGGGGCCGACTCATGCGCGGCACCGTAAGCGGCAAAATCTCCGCTGGCACACGAGAAACGTAGACATGCCGGATACAACCTTCGGGATTTTGCCAGCTACTAGGCTTGAACCGGCTCTAACGCCGACCCACAGTTGCTTGCATTTCACAGCTTCGAGCCGGACCGACTCCGCACAGAACGGGCACTTGCGATACGCACCGTACTGCCCAGACCGGCGGCAAGCTGCTGCTCGTTCTTGCCCGTCAGCACGACGATCAGCGCTACCATTGGGACAAGGAACGCCAGCAGTGCCGCTACCATGCCGTTGACGTGACCTTCGGTGGCAATAGAAGCGCCCGTCACCATCAGCGGGCCGAGGATCAAAATGCCGGCGAAGGACCAGCCCCATCGGAGGCCCTTCTTCCAGGCGATGCCGGCAACGATGGCGGCACAGGCGATGTACAGGAAAAAGCCGGTGATTGGCTCCACGGAAAGGTCCCCTCGCAGTTGATGAAATCAGCGTGTGAAGGTGCGGCCGGCGCGTCCGCTGGCCACGATCAGGGCGACGACGGCGCCCGCCTCGGCGCACCGCGAAACTGCGCCGCCGGCACGACCACGTATGACGGGTGCGGCGCGGCGGTAAGCAGATCGGCAGCGGTGCAACGCTTCGCCGTCTTGCAGCCGTCCAGCGCTAGTCCCTTGGCCCAGGTGCCAGGCAACGCCTCGTTGGCCAGGAACGCCACCCAGTTGTCCGGGTAGCGCTCCCGCGTGTGGATCAGCAGATGCGCTCGACGGGAAACTGGGTAGGCGTCCCAAGGGCGCGCGTAATCTTCCTGATGAAGTCCAACCTCTCCCTCTCTTCCGGTGACAGAGCACACTTGGGGATACCGCAGCCAGCCGTTTAGTTCGTAGAACCGCACAAGCTGCCATGCCCGGATGCGTGCCGCCCCATCGAAGCCGTTGTAGGGACCGATGGTCGGCCACTTCCACCGTGGCAGGTCAAACACCGTCTGCGGTCGGTCGAACGCCAGTGTCGTGAATTCGAAGCGGTGGGTGGCGGGCTCCATGTCAGACGGCAGGTCACGGCGACAAGGGCTGTCATGCGCTGCCAATGCTATGCCTAGACCTGCCACGTCTTCCATGGCGGCGCGGGTAAACGATCCGTGGTTTCCATCCACAAATAGTTAGCGTTGCAACCGGTTTCAAAATCGATAGCAGAAACGTGTCACTGCTACCGAGGTTGTGACATGTGTCGCCTATCGTAGGATCGCCCGTATTGCATCGCGGACCAGCGTCCATACCGTGGTACGTACGGCGGTGCGCGCGGCTAATTCACCCATGGACATGCGCTGCCTATCTTGTCGAGCCGGCGCAGTCTCCGGGACCAGCTGGGGCGCTCCGAGGCTACGTCTCAAGGCCGCCGGATCGCGCTGATACTCTTGCAGCAACCTCTCGCTCTTCTTCGATGTATGCGAGGTACCGCTCGCCGAGCCCAGGAATCCCAGCCTCGGCTTCATATTCCGCAGCCTTACGCGCGATCACCCCTTCAAACTTGGCCGCGTATACGGGCGCTAGGGCCATGGCTGAGGCTGGATCATTCGTTGCAGAGATTTCCAGAAAACCCTTCCAGTAGTCCCTCGCCAGCCCGTGGCACATGTCACGGTAGGTTTCCAGCACTCGTTGAAGCACCGGGTCAGTTTCCGCACGTTCTTTCAGCGTCAAGCTGTCGCTCATGTCTGTCCTGCTCGTCATTGATTCCGCACGAAGAGTCGTGTGTTTGCCGCCGGCCGCCATCACGACAGCCCCGGCGACGAGCACGGCTAGTCGAGATAGCGAGTGGTGAAGGTTTTGTCGAGGCCTGCGAAGAACTGCTCCCGGTACTGAGCAATCAGGCGCCGGGTAGATTCCTCGATATCGTCTTGGCCGTTGGCCTTTCCGTCGGGCAACACGAACCGCTCATTGGCGGTGTACGTCCGAACCACCTTGCCGTCCTGCTCCACCTCGAAGCTGACCCGTACGTTCATGAAGTAGTTGCGCCGGCCGGGCATCGTGAACAGCGATACGATTGGCGCCTTATCGACGGCGTGGAATTCCCAATAGGCGTCCGCGCGCTCGATGCGGACAACGATGCGCTGCTTGCTGCCATCCGCGTGCACTGTTGCCTGATCGAAGTACCTCTTAAGGTCCGCCGCGACGATGGCCGCCGTTTCGGCAGGGACAGGCACGAACGTGGTGTCGAACACCTTGTGCTCGTGCGGTGTTGGCGGTGGCGCTTCGTTTTTCATCTCCACCGAGGCGACCATAGGCTTGACGCTAACCGATGTCCGCACGAGATGCGCTGACTGCGACACGTCCAGGGGCACTGGCGTCGCGCAGGCACCTAACAGCAGAGACAGCGCGACGACGCAGAAGAAACGGCCTGGCAAGGCGATGCGCGTGCCGGAAGCGGGGGCGGAGGCACCGCACATGGCGCCCGCCGACAGAATCAAGCGGAGGCTCATGGATTCTCGACCTCCAGCTTCAGGTCGTTCACGGCATCATTGAATCCGCGTTCCGCCCCAACATCCGCCGGCCCGCTCCCCACGCTCTCCACATAGGTTCGCCATCGCGCGTAGACCTTCTTGATGCCTTCACGTACGGCCGGGCGGTGAGGCTTGGCAATCTCGGCCTTAAAGGCGGCCTCCCCCTTATCGAGCGCCGCCACGCAGGACTGCGTCGCCTTCTGGGCTTGCTCCTGGCTAAAGTCGCGCGATATGTCGAGCCTCGTGGCGCTGTTCGCCAATCCTTGCGAGAACGCACATCGGTGCGCCGCATCACGAAGCGTCTGGATGTACTGAAGTTCGGTCCTTTCTTGAACTTGGGCGGCGGCGCACAGCGCCCATGCAAAGGTGATGGCGCCGATTGTGGCGCTCAGTGTCTTGTTCATGCAGCTGCTCCATTGGACTTATTGGGTCCCGCAATCTTGGGTCCCGCAATCGAGTGGGCAATGAAACCGGTTGCAAAATCAGCGGTTCCCAGTGTCCGCATGCGGGCAACATGCCGCCTGCCCGGAGCATCAAAACTCCCCGCCCCACGCCAGCAGCGCACCGACTTTAAAGCCGTTAGTTGTTTCTGACAACCGTTAGTTATCGTGGCGAGCGCCCTTTGTCCTACGCTCGGCGCATGCAACGAGCCGACGACAAGCAAGCATTCTCGGAGCGCCTCACGCAGGCCCTACGTCGGAGCCCCAAGCCAGTTGGGACTCCGTCCGAGCTTGCCATTCAGTTCAACCTGCGGCATCCGCACGAGCCCATCACGCCACAGGCTGCGCAGAAATGGTTGACGGGCAAGGCTCGGCCAACCGACGACAAGATCAGGACCCTGGCCGAATGGCTTGGCGTGTCCGAGTCGTGGTTGAGGTTCGGGATCAAGCCGTCGGACAGTGGCCCTACAAAGAAGCGGCGAAAAGAGGTTGGTGACTCGACATTCACCGAGCAGGAAGTCGCGCTGATCCGCAGCTTTCGGCAACTACCGGCACATCGCCAGACACTGATACGCGATCTGATTACTGACCTCGCCTTGACGCGTGAACGACGGGGTTCTGGAACCCCTACGCTCTACTCTTGGCAGACGGGCGAGAACACCTCGAACAGCGGCCGATAACGCGCCGCGAGCGGAAAATACGGGTCACGGCTGGACTGACGCCCTACACCCGTCGACTCCACAACCCCCAACTGTTCAAGACCGCGCGCAACAGAATCTGTCACCAAGGCGTCCTCTCCCTGGCACCACACACCGCCACGCGTCAATAATTGCGCCAAAACGTCGGCGGCGACATCAGGTTGTCCGCGTAACTGGTCCATCAACAGCATCGCCAGTTCGCTCAGTCGGCCGATCAGTGCGTCAGGTGCCAACTCTTCGCCGCCGCGCTCGTTGTACGCACGAAGCACAGCTTGTCGCGCTTGGTTCGCACGGCGCGCCGCATTGACGGCAACGAATCGAAGCCGTTCCGCAATAGGCATCCCAGCGTTACCGGGGATGTCCTTGCGATGACGTATCTCTAGCCGAATTCTGTCCACCGTCTTCGGATAGATTGCGATGCCGACAGCATCGGTGAGCCGCCCTGTAAACGCGAGTAGCTCCGTTCCGTCTTCCAGCGACCATATCCGCTCCCCGCTGTCCTTGCACAGGGTCCAGAGGGTCGACCGCAGCCCGCGCACCGTCTCAATCGCACTGATGTGACCGAACTCCCAATAGGTCTCGGCCTGGGTGAGAACCCACGGCCGTTGCGGCGCAAGCCATCGCCTATCGGCGACGCGGCAGCCAACCAAGTGCTCGATTAATGCCTCCACAGCCCGCAGACTATTGACCGCATCGGTCGCCGAATCGGGCAAAGATTCGCCCGTGGACGTGTCCAGCTGTGCAACCGGATTCAAAAGATGCCCTGGTATCAAATTGTCGTGCCGCAGGCTGGCCGACTCATCGGCGATTGCTTGGAAAGTTGTCTCGTCGGAGGTCAGGATATGCTGCCAGCTTGCCGTCGCGATATCGATGCCACGCGTGCTGGCATGTGCTGCCAGCCGTGTCGGTCTGAAGACAACTGTGACCTGCAATTGCGTTCGCGGTCGCGCGGCCTCTTCGCCTATCTGGGCCGGCCTGCCGCCTGCAAAACGGAACCGCAGTGTGATATCGACGAGCCAGCGCGCGCCTTCGTCCGTCGTCCTGTGCAACCCGACTTTCATGAACGCATCGCTGCCGTTCAGCGTGCGGATGAACGCGTGGCATCGCGGGTCTAAGTCCCCACCCACCACCGCGTGGCCCGCTGCAATATGGTTCGCAAGTTCGACGGGGCTGTCGTAGTCGAAGGGTACGTTGCTGATCAGGTAGTCACGCTTGACCTCCATGCGATCAAAGCGTGCATACTCGGCGGCTACCTGCTGATCCCCATTAAGAAAATTCTGTAGGCGGAAATGGGCGCGCGTGCGGATGCGAACACGGTGCCCTTCTTCACTACGGCGATGTGTTGCCATGTGGTGATTGTCGTCCTTGCTCTAATCTTCGTTGTGCCTCTTCTTGACCACCTGTAGAGGCAGCAGTCGTTCGACAGCAGGGAACCGGACCTTGGACAGCTCTTCGAGCTTTCGTTGTAGAGTATGTCCGCTGCCGTAATGCTCACGCATCGAATCACCTGCTGACCATCCGCACAACTCACTGACAATGTCCGGTGGTATGTTCGCGGCACGCGTCGCGTCCCGGAACCCGTGGCGAAACGAGTGGAAGTTCACTCGCCGGTCTGTCACACCTTGCTGCTTGCGGAAGCGGCTGAACCACTTCGAGAAGTTGTCGGAGTAGTACCCAGTTGCAGCTTTGGTCAGATCAGGGAACAGGCGCGACGTACCACTCTTTTTGACGCTCGCAGCGTAGTCCATGAATCCGAGCTGACATAGGACCGGATGGATAGGTACGTCACGCTGCGCATTGCGCGTCTTCACGTGCTTCTCTTCACCAGTCTCGCTTTCTTCCGTGATGCGCAGGAATGCAACACCATCTGCCTCGCCGATGTCCGCGACTTCGAGCTGGCACAGCTCATTCAGGCGAGCGCCATGGTAAAGAGCCAAGAGCGGCACCCAGTATCGCCCTAACTGGCTTCCCGCCACCTCGCGATATGGTCGACTGTACAGTTCGGCCGAGAAAAGCTTCACAAGATCAGACTCGCAAAACGGCTGACGTCCCTCAGCCTTGGAGCGTTTTTTCTGCGTGGGCTGGAGACCATCGGCCGGTGTCCGGTCGATGATGTGCTCTCGTACCGCCCAACGGAAGAAGCTGGCAAAGTTGAAGAGGATGTTCTCAGCGGTCTTCGCGGAGATCGGAGGTAAGCCATTCGTCTTGGCATACTCAGCGGCTTGGACCAGGGTCAGCTTCGGGAAACTCTTGGAAGCGTGTGGCGGCAGATGCGCCAGAGCTTCTTGAACCTTACGGGCGTGATCTCGCTGAACATCAACGAGAGGGAAATTGCCTCCGACAATCTCCCGCAGCAGTTTGAAGCCCATCTTATAGCCCTGGCTGTTCTTCGCGCTCAGTCCAGCACGCTGCGGGTCGCCGAGGAATCGCTCGATGGCTTGCGCGACCGTCACGGCGTTTTTTCGCTCCAGGGGACAAGAGCACTACCGACCTCCGCCAGAGCGCCTGCGGGCCGGAAAATCGGGTCTCGGATGGTATGGTGCAAATCGCGTTCAACGTGATGGCGCCGAGCCATGTTGAGGCACTCGACTTCTCCGCGAATCATGTAACGCGCCAGAGTCTCCGTGCTGGTACCGGATGCGTTCGGATAGCCGAGCTGGTCCAACAGTTTCCGTGCCTGATACAGGTACTGGCCATAGGTGATGTCGTCCGGCGGCGAAACCTGCGCTAGGTCTTGATCGATTATGTCGATCGCGTCTTGCACTGACTTGTCGGGAGGGATGGGCTGCCAGACGGCATGTTCGCGCGCTTGCCAACGCGGACGGAACCAGTCGCGCGCGATCTGCTCCAGCACACCTCGCCCGACCTCAACTGCTTCAGGCGTGACGGCTTCGTCCGCATTCAGCGCAGCGGCAAATATGCGATGGATGGACACGAGAGCGTCAGAAAGCTTCCCGTTGGCCTCGGCACGATCTTTAGTCTTGAGACTGAGCTTAATTTCAGCCTTGCCGATCTGCTCGCGAAGGTTTTTAGAACACGCAGGCGCGCGTAGTAGGTGCCGTTACGGCGAACAAGTCCCGGCTTGTTTTGCATGGTCTCCATGACCCCTTGTGTACCACATCATGAGGAACAAGGGCAGCTAGACCATTGATGCAAAGAAAACCCCAGTTGCTACAAGCAACTGGGGCTGTCTGGCGGAGAGGGTGGGATTCGAACCCACGGTACCGTCGCCGGTACGCCTGATTTCGAGTCAGGTACATTCGACCACTCTGCCACCTCTCCGGTAACTGGGTCGCTGAATCGCGAAACCGCGAGTATAACAAAAATTTTCCGACCTGATCAAGAGGGTCGGCACAACTGATCAAACTGCCGGTTTCAGCACTTCCTGGCCGCCCAGATACGGACGCAGCACCGTCGGCACCGTGACCGAGCCATCCGCGTTCTGGTAGTTCTCCAGCACGGCCACCAGGGTACGGCCCACGGCGAGGCCCGAGCCGTTGAGCGTGTGGACCAGTTCCGGCTTGCCCTGCGCGTTGCGGAAACGCGCTTGCATGCGGCGCGCCTGGAAATCGCCCATGTTCGAGCACGAGCTGATTTCGCGGTACGTGTTCTGCGCCGGGATCCACACCTCGATGTCGTACGTCTTGGTGCTGCCGAAACCCATGTCGCCGGTGCACAGCACGACGGTGCGGAACGGCAGTTCCAGCTTGCGCAGGATGTTCTCCGCGGCGTTCGTCATGGCTTCCAGCGCATCGAACGACGTGTCGGGCTGCACGATCTGCACCATCTCAACCTTGTCGAACTGGTGCTGGCGGATCATGCCGCGCGTGTCCTTGCCGTACGAGCCGGCTTCGGGCGGAAGCACGGCGAATGCGCCGCAAACATCATCGGCAGCGCATCGGCGGCCACGATCTCATCGCGCACGAGGTTCGTGAGCGGCACTTCGGCAGTCGGGATCAGGTAGAAGTTCTCGACGCGCTCGCCGTCTTCGCCTTCGGCGCTGTGCCCCATCTTGCGCGGCACGCGGAACAGGTCTTCCTCGAACTTCGGCAACTGGCCCGTGCCACGCATCGACGCAGCGTTGACGATGTACGGCACGTACGCTTCGGTGTAGCCGTGCTCAAGCGTGTGCGTATCGAGCATGAACTGCGCGAGTGCGCGATGCAGACGCGCCACCTGCCCTTTCAGGACGGTGAATCGCGCGCCCGACAGCTTGGCGCCCGCATCGAAATCCAGCCCCAGCGCGGCGCCCAGGTCCACGTGATCCTTGACGGGGAAGTCGAACGTACGCGGCGTGCCTTCGCGGCGCACTTCCACGTTCTGCGTCTCGTCGCGGCCGGCCGGCACGCTTTCGTGCGGCAGGTTCGGGATCGACAGCATCAGATCCTGCAACTTCGCCTGCACCACGTCGAGTTGCGCGGCAGACGCCTTCAGCTCGTCGCCGATGCCCGACACCTCGGCCATCACGCCTGATGCGTCCTCGCCCTTGCCCTTGAGCATGCCGATCTGCTTGGACAGGCTGTTGCGGCGGGCCTGCAGCTCTTCGGTGCGGGTCTGGATGGCCTTGCGTTCCGCTTCGAGCGCGGCAAAGCCGGCCACGTCGAGCACGTAGCCGCGATCTTTGAGGCGCGCGGCGACGGCGTCGATGTCTTTGCGCAGCAGTTGGATATCAAGCATGTTGGGAAAAGGAAACCGAAGATTGCGAGCGGTCTGAACGACCGAAAAGGCCGATTTTATCGTACCGGCCCGTGGGGCTTATTTGTTGCGGGAGGATTTGTCGTGCTGGGCGTGCCACTGCGCATCCAGCTCGCGCAGGTGCCGCAGCTTCTCGCCAATCTTGCCTTCCAGGCCGCGCGGCGTCGGCACGTACCAGTTCTGCGGGGCAGATCGTCGGGGAAGTAGGTTTCGCCGGCGGCGTAGGCCTCCGGCTCGTCATGCGCATAGCGGTAGGCATGGCCGTAGCCGAGTTCCTTCATCAGCTTGGTGGGCGCATTGCGCAGATGCACGGGCACGTTGCGCGACTTGTCCTGGCTGACGAAGGCGCGCGCCGCGTTGTAGGCGTTATAGCCGGCGTTCGACTTGGGCGCGATGGCCAGGTAGATCACCGCCTGAGCCAGCGCCAGCTCCCCTTCCGGCGAGCCCAGGCGTTCGTACGTCTCGGCGGCGTCGAGCGTGATGCGGCCGGCGCGCGGGTCGGCCAGGCCGATGTCTTCCCACGCCATCCGCACGATGCGGCGCGCGAGATAGCGCGGGTCTGCGCCGCCATCGAGCATGCGGCAGAACCAGTACAGCGCGCCGTCCGGATCGGAGCCGCGCACGGACTTGTGCAGCGCGCTGATCTGGTCGTAGAAGGCGTCGCCGCCCTTGTCGAAGCGGCGCAGGTTTTCCGACAGCGCGGAGGCCAGCAGCGCCTCGTCGATCACCGGAACGGTATCGCCCTCGGCCTGCGAACGCGCCGCGCGGGTGACGATTTCCACGTTGTTGAGAAGCTTGCGGCCATCGCCGTCGGCCGACGCGACGATGGCGTCGAGTGCGGCGGGTGTCCACTCCAGCCCGCCCAGCTCCTGGCGTGCGCGTTCGGCAAGCTGCTTCAGCTCGTCGTCCGACAGGCTCTTGAGCACGTACACCGCGGCACGCGACAGCAATGCGCCGTTCACTTCGAACGAGGGGTTCTCCGTCGTCGCACCGATAAAGGTGAACAGCCCGCTTTCCACGTGCGGCAGGAAGGCGTCCTGCTGGCTTTTATTGAAGCGATGGACTTCGTCGACGAAGACAAGCGTACGGCGGCCATTGGCGCGAAACTGCTCCGCACGCTCCACGGCCTCGCGGATGTCCTTGACGCCGGAGAGGACCGCGGACAGCGCGATGAATTCTGCGTCGAACGCATTGGCCATCAGCCGCGCCAGCGTGGTCTTCCCGACGCCGGGCGGCCCCCAGAGGATCATCGAATGCGGCTCGCCCGACGCGAAGGCGACGCGCAGCGGCTTGCCCGGGCCCAGCAGATGCTGCTGACCGATCACTTCATCGGCGGAATGGGGGCGGAGGCGCTCGGCCAGCGGCATGTGGGCGGGCGCGTCCGGGAAAGAGAGGCGGAAGCGTTCATGCGGGGATTGTCGCAGAATCCGCTCGCCGACCGCTTCCCACGGCAGCGTCAGGCGGCGCGTGCGTCCAACGCCGGCTCGTCTGCGACCGGCCTGCTCCGGCCGATCAAAAGCACGCAGATCAGCGACAGCGCCGCAAAACCGGCATAGAAGATCGCCATCGGCCACCACAGCGGGAAGAAGCGATCTGCCAGCACCGTGGCAAGCAGCGGTGTCAGGCCACCCGCAAATGCGCCGCACACCTGATACGACAACGAGATCGCCGTGTAGCGGATGCGCGCCGCGAACATGCCGCTGACAAAGCCCGCGATGATCGCGTAATAGCCGGACTCGGCCAGCGTTGCGATGGCCACCCCTGCAAACACGGTGTGCGACTCGCCCATGCGGACCAGCGGGAGCATGACGAACGGCACGACCACCGCGAAAGCCGCGAGGATGACCAGCATGCGGCGTGTTCCGAAACGGTCGGCCAGCGTGGCCGCACCGAGCTGCACGAAGAACTGCAGCACGGCCACCCAGAACATGCAGTCGAGAATCATTGCGCGATCGAGCTGCAGGTACTGCGTGGCGTACGAAATCATGAAGATGTTGCTGAAGTACACGCCCGCGATGCCGTACACGTTGGCGCCAATGGCCAGAGCAATGAGCGGCCATGCCTTGAGCGCCTCCGCCAGCGGCTGCTTCGCCACGTCGCCGGAGGCCTGCATCGCCTCGAATTCCGGCGATTCGTTGACCGACATGCGGATCACAAAACCCACGGCCAGCAGCACCGCACTCGCCAGGAAGGGCAGGCGCCAGCCCCACGCCATGAAGGCCTCCGGCTCGAGCCGGCTGACGGCGGAAAAGGCCAGCATCGACAGGATCAGACCACCGGCGCTGCCAAGCTGCGCGAACGAAGCAAAGAACGTGCGCCGGCCTTTCGGCGCATGCTCGCCGGCCAACAGCACCGCGCCGCCCCACTCGCCACCCACGGCAATGCCTTGCAGCACACGCAACGCCACCAGCGCGACCGGCGCAATCCATCCGGCCTGCGCATAGGTAGGCAGACAACCGATCAGCACGGTGGCAACGGCCATGAGGGTGAGCGTGCCCATGAGCGCGCGTTTGCGGCCGAGCTTGTCGCCGATGCGGCCGAACAGCACGCCGCCGATGGGCCGCGCGAGAAATCCGATGGCGAACGACCCGAACGAAGCCAGCAGCCCCAGCAAGCGGTTCTCTCCCGGAAAGAACAGCGGCCCGAAGACAAGCGCCGCCGCCGTGGCGTAGCTGTAGAAGTCGTACCACTCGATCGTGGTGCCAATGAACGATGCCATCGCCGCACGGCGCGGCTGGGCAGTCGATTGCGTTGCTTGCATGGAGTCTCCTCTCCGTTCTTATGGGTGTCGCGTCAGGCCCGGTATTCGACGCCGGGCAGCACGCACAGCATCTCGAACGCGAGGCTGGCGCCGAGCAACGCCGTCGTCCCGAACGGGTCGTATGGCGGGGACACCTCGACCAGATCCGCACCGACGATGTCGAGACCGCGTGCACCGCGCACGATCTCCAGCGCCTGCGGCACGGTCAGGCCGCCAATCTCCGGCGTGCCGGTGCCGGGCGCATAGGCGGGGTCGATGCCGTCGATGTCGAAGCTGATGTAGACCGGGCCGCCCTGCACGCGAGCGCGCACCTCTTCCATGAGCGGCGCGAGCGATCGGTGCCAGCATTCCTCGGCGGTCACCACGCGAAAGCCCTGGTCACGGCACCAGTCGAAATCCTCGGCCGCGTAGCCGGTGCCGCGCAGGCCGATCTGCACGACGCGGTTGCAATCGAGCAAGCCCTCTTCCACCGCGCGGCGAAATGGCGTGCCGTGCGCGATCTTCTCGCCGAACATCGTGTCGTTGACGTCGGCATGCGCGTCCACGTGGATCAGGCCGATGCGGCCGTACTTGGCATGCATCGCGCGCAGGATGGGCAGCGTGACGGTGTGGTCGCCGCCCAGGCCGATCGGTCGGCAGCCGCCGGCGATGACCTCCCGGTATGCGGCCTCAATGCGCGCGATCGAGTCATGCAGGTTGTACGGATTGGTCGGCACGTCGCCGATATCGGCCACGCGCAGCGAGTCGAACGGCGCGGCGCGCGTGGCCATGTTGTACGGCCGCAGGAGGACGGATTCTGCGCGGATCTGCCGAGGCCCCAGCCGCGCGCCGTTGCGGTTGGACGTGCCAAGGTCGAACGGCACACCGACAAAACAGGCGTCCAGCCCGGCGGCTGACCTGGCGGCAGGCAGCCGCATCATGGTGGCAATGCCGCCAAAACGCGGCATGGCGTTGCCCGAGGCGGGCTGGAAGAGGTCGGCGCGGTCGTTCATGGCAGTCGCATGGTCACATCGGCCCGAGCCGATGTAAGGAGTGTCGATACACTGCATTCTTGCCGATGAATTTCGCACGTAGAATGCGAAATCTCCGAATCAAACATCGATATAGAGCGATGTATCGACCACCGTGCTGGGACAAGCTTCCGATCTTGATCTGCGACTGATCCGCGTATTTCTCGCCGTGGTCGACGCGGGCGGCATCACCCCTGCCCAGGCAACGCTGAACGTGGGGCAATCCACCATCAGCACGCAGCTGTCCACGCTGGAGACCCGACTGGGCTACCGGCTATGCGAGCGCGGCCGCAGCGGCTTCCGGCTCACCGCGCGCGGCGAACGCTTCGTCGATTCCGCACGCAAGCTGCTGGGCGCACTCGACGTCTTCAGCGCGGAGGCGCGCAAGGTGGGCCGCACGCTGGTCGGCACGTTGAATCTCGGATTGATCGGCCATGCGCCCGTCAATGCGAATGCACGCATCAGCCAGGCCATCGAGCGCTTTCGGCAACGCGATGAATCCGTGCATTTCACGGTGTCGGTCCGCCCGCCCGGGGAGCTGGAAGGACTGCTGCTCGACAACAAGATCCACATGGCGATCGGCTATTTCTGGCACCGCGTGCCGGCGCTGGACTACACGACGATCTTCCACGAGACGCAGCTTGCGTATGCGGGGCGCGGCCATCCGTTGTTCAGCAAGGCTGGGGACGTGACGCCCGCGCAGGCGCTGGCGCACGCGTGGGCGTGGCGCAGCTATCCGCTGCCGGAAGCGGCGGGGTCGCCGGCCGAGCGGCCGGTGACTGCGGTGGCGACAACATGGAAGCGGTGGCAATGCTGGTGCTCTCCGGGCGACACCTGGGTTACCTGCCGGAGCACTTTGCGGCGCCCTACGTAGCCCAGGGCCTGCTGACGCCGCTGGCACCCGCAGCCATGCGCTACGAGGTGCCGTTCGACATGGTGGTGCGCCGCGATGCCCGGCGCAACGATCTGCTGGCCGCCTTCATTGCCGACATGAAAGCGGCCCACGCTTAGACGACGGTCATGCCGTCAGTTCGACGCGCGCTGCACCAACCCCATAAACGCCTTGGCCTGCAACGGCCCATGGCACGACTGCGTCCCGTTGGACGCGCGCAGCAGCAGCCAGACGTTCTCGCTGGCTGGCGGCTGAATCACGAACGGCTGACGCGCCGAAGCCTCGGGCAGACGCGGATCAACCGGCGCCTGGATCGGCACGACCTGCCCCGCGTGACCCTTCACCAATGCGCCGCACTCGGCGCTGGGCAGCTCGGTCGCATGCAGGAAATCCTTGTTGACCAAGGCCTCGGCCAGCACCGTGTCTGGCGCGGTGAGGAACGAATCGACGTCAAAACGGGACGCTCCGGTGGAGGCGCATCCCGCAAAGACGGCCGCCGCTGACGCCGCAACGGCAACAGCGGCGGCTCGGTGCAGCGACGTAGTGAACGGCAAAGGCATGGTCGGTCTCCTGATCGAAAACCGGCCTCTACGCGTCATTGCTTGATGACGTCGGCCCCTTTGGGCGGCGTAAAGCGGAACACGTTGGCCGGCAGTTGCGGATTCTTCTGGATGTTCGAGAACGTCAGCAGGGTGGTGTTCCCGAAGGCGTCACGCAGCTCCATCCCCTGCAGCTCGCCGCTGCGAAAGCCGATGGCGATGCGCTCGAACTGGGTGTCCTTCGCTTTGGGCGTGAGTTCGGCCCAGTCGATGCCGTCCTTGGTACCACCTTCCTTGAGCGTGAAATTCTTCGCCAGATCGTTGCTGCCGAACAGGATGGCGGCCGGGCTGGAACCCAGGGACGCATCGAGCTTGCGCTCCGTGATCTGGTTCAAGTCCTTGTCGAAGATGTAGAGCGTCTGGCCGTCGGCCGAGAGCTGCTGTTCGTAGGGCTTCACATAGCGCCAGACGAAGCGGCCCGGGCGCGAGAAGACGAAATCACCGTTGGACGTGCCGGCCACGCGCAGCGGGCTGCCGTTGGTGCCGCCCTTCACTTGCCGCTGCACGAACTCGCCGCGCGCAGTGCTGACATTGCTCACGAAGGCGTTGAGCTGTTCGACCGCCCCTGCGTAGGCGCCGGCAGACCATGTCGCCAGCGAGACCAGCGCGGCGGCCATCAGGTGACGTGCTTTCAACACAAACATAGGAATCCCGGTTTCAGTTGATCTTGTTGTTAGTGGCCGGCCGCGCCGGAACATTCCGCCCGCGCGGTAACGCGATGTAACTGCAAATGCGCGCGCCATGCGGGCAGCGTCATTCCTCTTCGACGACGTTGCCGTTGCGATTGGGCGCCAGGATTTCGCGGTTGCCGTTGCCCGACATGGCTGACACGAGCCCCGCCTTTTCCATGTCTTCGAGCAGGCGTGCGGCGCGGTTGTAGCCGATGCGCAGATGACGCTGCACCAGCGAGATCGACGCGCGGCGATTCTTGAGCACCACGTCGACCGCCTGGTCATACAGCGGATCGGCCTCGCCGCCGCCCGCACCGACAAGGCCAGCGCCGCCACCAAAGCCATCGCCGCCGCCCTCGCCGTCGGCCACGCCGCCTTCGAGAATGCCTTCGATGTAATTCGGCTCGCCCTGCGCCTTGAGGTTGTCGACGATGCGGTGAACTTCCTCGTCCGACACGAACGCACCGTGCACGCGCACCGGCAAGCCGGTGCCGGGCGCCAGGTACAGCATGTCGCCCATGCCGAGCAGCGCTTCGGCGCCCTGCTGGTCTAGGATGGTGCGCGAGTCGATCTTGCTGCTGACCTGGAACGCGATCCGCGTCGGCACGTTGGCCTTGATCAGGCCCGTGATCACGTCCACCGACGGACGCTGCGTCGCCAGCACCAGGTGGATGCCGGCCGCACGCGCCTTCTGCGCAATCCGCGCGATCAGCTCTTCGACCTTCTTGCCGACCACCATCATCAGGTCGGCCAGTTCGTCGATCACGATGACGATCATCGGCAGCTTGTCGAGCGGCTCCGGCGCGTCGGGCGTGAGGCTGAACGGGTTGGGAATCTTCTCTTCGCGCGCGGCGGCTTCTTCGATCTTCTTGTTGAAGCCGGCCAGGTTGCGCACGCCCATCTTGCTCATGAGCTTGTAGCGGCGCTCCATCTCGCCCACGGCCCAGTTCAGCGCGTGGCCCGCCTGCCGCATGTCGGTCACGACCGGGCACAGCAAGTGCGGAATGCCTTCGTAGATGCTCAGCTCCAGCATCTTCGGGTCGATCAGGATCAGGCGCACCGCGTCGGCCTTCGCCTTGTACAGCAGCGACAGAATCATCGCGTTGATCCCGACCGACTTACCGGAACCCGTGGTACCGGCCACCATGCAGTGCGGCATCTTGGCGAGGTCTGCCACCACCGGCTTGCCGGCGATGTCCTTGCCCAGCGCCAGCGTGAGCTGCGAAGCGCTCTCGTTGTAGACCTGCGAGCCGAGAATCTCCGACAGGCGCACGGCCTGGCGCTTCGGGTTCGGCAGTTCCAGACCCATGTAGTTCTTGCCCGGAATCGTCTCCACCACGCGGATCGACACCAACGATAACGAACGCGCCAGGTCCTTGGCCAGGTTGACGATCTGGCTGCCCTTCACGCCCGTGGCGGGCTCGATCTCGTAGCGCGTGATGACCGGGCCCGGATAGGCCGCCACCACCTGCACTTCCACGCCGAAATCCTTGAGCTTCTTCTCGATCAGGCGCGAGGTGAATTCCAGCGTCTCGGCGCTCACGGTTTCGACGACCGGCGGGATCGGATCGAGCAGCGCCAGCGGCGGCAGGTCGGAATCGTGAATGTCGACAAACAGCGGCTGCTGCTTCTCGCGCTCCACGCGCTCGCTCTTGACCACGGCGGTCGGGCGCACGATCTGCACCGGCGGCGATTCTTCAATGCGCACGCGGCGGGTTTCGACCACCTCTTCGCGCTCGACCTTGGCGGCCTCGCCAATTGCGCGGTCCTGCTTGCTCTCGCGGCGTGTCTTGAAGCCAACGAACAGCATCTCGACGCCGGCGCCGATCTGCTCAGCCAGGTTCAGCCACGAAAAATGGAAGAAGAGCGACAGCCCGACCAGAAACGTGAACAGCAGCGCCAGCGTGCCGCCAGTAAAGCCCAGCGAATGCTGCATCGCCCCGCCGATCACGTCGCCCAGCACGCCGCCAGGCGCACGGGGCAGCTTCATGTGCAGCGAATACATGCGAATGGCTTCCAGACCCATGCTGGAGGCCAGGATCAGCGCAAAGCCGATCCACGTGACACTGGCGTCAACGCGCGGCATGGCCGTACGCGGCAGACGTTCGTCCGACATCAGCTCGCGCCAGCCGCGCCAGACCTTGCGCACCAGCAGCACCGCCCACCAGTAGGCGGACGCGCCAAAGACAAACAGCAGCAGATCGGCCAACCACGCGCCCACGCGGCCGCCGAGGTTGCGAATTTCGTCGACCTGGCTGGCGTGGGTGAAACCGGGGTCGGCCCGGTTGTATGACAGGAGAATGATCAGGAAGGCGATGGTCACCGCCAGCAACAGGAACCAGCGGACCTCCCCAGCAGCCGCCCAATGCGGGACGGCAGTGCGGATGGGTCAGTGCGGGTTGTCGGAGTGGTGGAAGCTCGAGCCATGCGGGAGACGCGGAGAGACGGATGTGCCGCTTGGGCAAGGCCACGCGGCTTGGGACAGCACAAATACGATGCCGAGGATTGTAACGCGGCCCTATCACTGCCATTGGAATTTACAACCGGGCGGACGAGGGGGTGCCACTTTATAATGGCGCCCATCACCCTCACCTAGCCTGCACGGCGGCGCTCCACCCCTCGTGCCGCGCACACACAGAACGCATCATGGCAAAACACGCAAAAGTGCTGATCCTTGGCTCCGGCCCCGCCGGCTACACGGCCGCGATTTACGCTGCCCGGGCCAACCTGAACCCCGTGCTGGTCACCGGCCTAGCGCAGGGCGGCCAGCTCATGACCACCACCGACGTGGAGAACTGGCCCGCTGACAAGGAGCACTTGCAAGGCCCCGAATTGATGCAGCGCTTCCTGGAGCACGCCGAGCGCTTCAAGACCGAAGTGCTGTTCGACCACATTCACACCGCGCATCTGAAGGAAAAGCCGATCCGCCTGGTGGGCGATTCGGGCGAATACACCTGCGACGCGCTGATCGTCTCCACCGGCGCTTCGGCCCAATATCTGGGGCTGCCGTCGGAAGAAGCCTTCGCGGGCCGCGGCGTGTCTGCCTGCGCAACGTGCGACGGCTTCTTCTACAAGGGCCAGGAAGTGGCCGTGGTGGGTGGCGGCAACACCGCCGTGGAAGAAGCGCTGTACCTGGCCAACATCGCCAGCAAGGTCACGCTCATCCACCGCCGCGACAAGTTCCGCGCCGAGCCGATCCTGATCGACCGCCTGCATGAGCAGGAGAAGAAAGGCAAGATCGAGATCAAGACCAACATGGTCCTCGACGAGATCCTGGGCGACGACTCCGGCGTGACGGGCGCCCGCCTGAAGGGCACGAACGAGAACGAAGGCAAGGTCGAAGAGGTCAAGGTGGCTGGCGTATTCATCGCCATCGGCCACAAGCCGAACACCGACATCTTCCGCGGCCAGCTCGACATGAACGACACGGGCTATATCCGCACGAAGAGCGGCCTGGACGGCATGGCGACAGCCACGAACATCCCGGGCGTGTTTGCCGCCGGCGACGTGCAGGACCACATCTACCGCCAAGCCATCACCAGCGCCGGCACGGGCTGCATGGCGGCGCTCGACGCCCAGCGCTACCTGGAAAGCCTGGAATAAGCTTCACCGCCCCGGGGTCTGCCGGGCGCAAACAACGCGGCCGATGGGTAACCATCGGCCGTTTTGCCATGTGCGGCGCCTTCGTATAATCGACAGAGGCTCCACCCGACGTGCTCGCCCGCCCTTCACCATGAAACGCGCTTCCTCCCCGCCAACAAGCTCAGCCTGACCGACCTGGCCGGCCTGCGTGACCAGCTCAAGCACGAAACGGAGGCACGCGAAGCCGAACGCCAGCGCGCCGAAGCCGCCGCACGCAAGGCCGCAGAAGCCAACGTGTTCCGCGCCAGCATCGGCGAGGTAAGCGCCCTGCGCCAGAACAAGCGTGTGGAACATCCGCGCAATCCGCCCGCGCCGGACCCTGTGCATTCGCGCGCCGAAGAGCAGACCGTCCTGCGCGATTCCCTGTCGGATGAATTCGACGTGGACAACTTGCTCGAAACCGACGACACGCTGTCCTACCGTCGCCCGGGCATCGGCGACGACGTGCTCAAGAAGCTGCGCCGCGGCGGTGGGCCATGCAAGATCAGATCGACCTGCACGGCATGCGCCGCGAAGAAGCCCGCGAGGCGTTGGCCGCCTTCCTGCGCCGTGCCGTGCAGCGCGGCATCCGCTGCGTGCGCGTGATCCACGGCAAGGGCCTCGGCTCGCCCGACAAAACGCCCGTGCTCAAGGGCAAGGTGCGTTCGTGGCTGGTACAGAAAGAAGAGGTGATCGCCTTCGTCGAGCCGCGCAACACGGCGGGCGGCGCGGGCGCGGTGCTCGTGCTGCTGCGCCAGCCGTACGGCTCCTGACGCGCAGGCGGACAGCGCACACATGCACGTAACACGCCTGCAATTGGTGATGCACTGGGTGGAGATCCTCGCGGTCTTCTCGTTTGCCATCTCGGGGCTGGCCGAGGCCAAACGGCGTCGCCTCGATGCCGTGGGCGCGTTCATCGTCGCGTTCCTGACCGCGTTTGGCGGCGGCGCTGCGCGATCTATTGCTGGATCGGCGGCCCTTCTACTGGATCGAGCACGAGCAATACCTGCTCGCACTCTTCGTGATGAGCCTGTTTGCCAATTGGGTCATCCGGCTGGTGAGCCAGCTGGTGTCCGACCGGGTGCTGATCGTGGCCGACGCCATCGGCATGGGGCTCTTTGGCGTGCTGGGCACGCAGCTGGCGCTCGATGCAGGTGTGCCGGTCTTCGTGTCGGTGATGATGGGCGTGATTACGGCGGCCTTTGGCGGCCTGCTGCGCGATGTGGTTTGCAATGAAGTGCCGATGCTGCTGCGGGACAATCACCCGTACGCAACGTGCGCGTTTCTCGGGTGCTTCCTCTACGTCGGGCTGACACACACGGACTTGCTGCCGAGCGTGTCTGTGGTGATCGCCACGCTGGCGATCGTGATCGGGCGGCTGGTGACGCTGCGCTGGAACATCACCCTGCCGCGTTGATCAACCCTGACCGGCGCGAGCGCGCCGGCCACAGGCGGCGGCTTCAGACCCTGCTTCGTCCTTCTCGCCGGTGCGGATGCGGATCACCTGCTCCACCGGCATCACGAAGATCTTGCCGTCGCCGATCTTGCCGGTCTTGGCAGCTTTGACGATCGTGTCGATCACGTTTTCGACCTGGCTTTCGGCCACCACCACCTCGATCTTGATCTTCGGCAGGAAGTCGACCACGTATTCCGCACCGCGATACAGCTCGGTGTGACCCTTCTGGCGAAACCCTTGACCTCAGTGACGGTCAGGCCGGTCACCCCCACGTCGGCGAGCGACTCGCGCACTTCGTCCAGTTTGAAGGGCTTGATGATGGCGGTGATTTGTTTCATGGGTGTCTCGCTCACTAGTTGGTGAAGTATTCAAGCGTCCAATAATACTGGAGCCGGTTAATGCGCACATCCCGGGCGATGCCGGACACCGTCTGCAGCAGCGTCGGATCGTCGGGAAAATTCTTCAGCACGTCGTGCTCGCTGCCGTCACGCAGGGGGCGACGCTGCCACGTATTGCCATGTTCGTCGTTGTAGGCAATGGGCGTGCTCGAGCCAAACACATACTGGTTATCGAACCACAGCACGCGCACGCCGGGCCACAAGGCGCGGTGCAGCCCTTCGACATGCCGGCGCAAATGCTGCAGCGGCAGTACGACCACCAGCAGCCCGCCGTCATCACGTCGAAGGTGCCGGGCGCGAACGGCAGCGCATCGTTGTCTGCGCGCACGAACGACGCCCCGGCGATGCCCTTGCCGCGTGCAATGCGCAGGACGGTGTCGTTGTAATCCGCGCCGACGATGCTGCGCGCGTCGGTCATCGCCTCGGTCCAAAAACCGGTACCGCACGCGAGATCCAGCACCCGCGCGCCGCGCGTCACGTCGCGCACGCGCGCCTTCAACCACGCCAAATCGCCCTGCCGCTCGGGCTTCGTGTAAATGCGCTCGTATTCGGGGGCACGTTTGGCGTAGTAGTCGAGCATGGCGGCGACCTATTCCTTGAAGCGCGACGTGATCGGATACCGCCAGTCGCGCCCGAACGCCCGCTGCGTCACGCGAATGCCCACTGGTGCCTGACGCCGCTTGTATTCGTTGATCTTGATGAGACGCACGATCTTCTGCACGTCGGCCTCGGCAAAGCCGGCCGCGATGATGTCCGCCACCGGCTGGTTCTGCTCCATGTAGCGCTGCACGATGGCGTCGAGCGCATCGTATTGGGGCAGGCTGTCCTGGTCGGTCTGGTTTTCACGCAGCTCGGCCGACGGTGCGCGCGTCAGGATGCGCCCGGAATCACTTCCGACAACGCATTGCGGTAGCGGCACAGGCGATAGACCAGCGTCTTGAAGATGTCCTTGATGACGGCAAAGCCGCCGGCCATGTCGCCGTACAGCGTGCAGTAGCCGACGGCCATTTCGCTCTTGTTGCCGGTGGTCAGCACGATCCGGCCGCTCTTGTTGGACAGCGCCATCAGCAGCGTGCCGCGAATGCGCTACGCCTGGATGTTCTCTTCCGTCGCATCTTCCGGCAGCCCGCGGAACTCCTCCGCCAATGCGCCCTTGAACGCGTCGAACATCGGGCTGATGGCGATTTCGTCGTACTGCACGCCCAGGCGGGCGGCCATGTCACGCGCATCGACCCACGAGATATCGGCCGTGTAACGCGAGGGCATCATCACCGCGCGCACACGATCGGCGCCGAGCGCATCGACGGCAATCGCCAGCACCAACGCTGAGTCGACACCGCCTGACAAGCCGATGATCGCACCCGGAAAGCCATTCTTGCCGAGGTAATCGCGCACGCCCAGCTTGAGTGCCTCATACACCTGGGCTTCCAGCGGCGCTCCGGCACGACCGTGCCCGGCAACGCGCGTCCACCGTCGAACTGCACGTAGCCGACGCCTTCAACGAACTGCCCCATCCGAACGACGACGTTGCCTTCGGCATCAAGCACGAACGAGCCCCCGTCGAACACCAACTCATCCTGTCCGCCGACGAGGTTCGCATACACATGCGGCAAGCCCGATTCCTTCACGCGCGCACCGATGATCCGCTCGCGCAGGTCTTCCTTGTCCAGGTGATACGGCGACGCGTTGGGGATCAGCACCACCTGCGCGCCGGCCGCCTTGGCGTAGGCCGTGGCCGTGGCATACCAGGCGTCTTCGCAGATGACGACGCCGAAGCGCGTGCCGTCCACTTCGAACACAAACGGCTCGGTGCCGGGCTGGAAGTAGCGCTTCTCGTCGAAGACTTCGTTGTTGGGCAGTTCGAGCTTGTTGTACCGGCCGATCACGCGGCCATCCACGGCAACGGTGGCGCTGTTGGTGGGCTTGGGCAGCACCCAGGCGCCGGCGCTTCCAGCGAGTTGCGGGTGCCCGATCAGCACGTGCAAACCCGGGAAGGCCGCCAGTTCGGCGATCAGCGCATCGAGCGCGCGCGCACTGGCATCGATAAACGCCGGGCGCAGCAGCAGGTCTTCGGGCGGATAGCCCGTGAGCGACAGTTCCGGCGTGAGGAGAATGCGCGCACCAGCCTGGTGCGCTTCGCGCGCAGCGGCGACGATGCGGGCAGCATTGCCGGCGAAATCGCCGACGGTGCAGTTGATCTGGGCGAGAGCGACAGAGACGGTCATGGGGGCAATATGGATTGCAAGCGCGCCAGTCAAAGCTGGAATTAGAATCGGCGGCATGACCTCTCGCCCCCTTGTTCCCGAGCCTCAAGCGCGCGCTGGTTCGCGACACGAATTGGCCAATTATCGCACGCGACTTGTGACCGATCTGCGCGACATCGGCCGCGACGCGTGGGATGCCCTGCTCGCCCTGCAGCCCGAAGCGACGCCTTTTCTGCGCTTCGATTTCCTGCACGCCCTGCATGAGAGCGGCAGCGCATCGCCCGACACCGGCTGGTCGCCGCAATACCTGACGCTGTGGCAAGACGGCCCCGACGGCGAAGTGCTCGCCGCGGCCGTGCCGCTGTACGTGAAGGGCCACTCCTACGGCGAGTACGTCTTCGACTGGGCGTGGGCCAATGCGTATGCGCAGCACGGGCTGGAGTACTACCCGAAATGGCTGTCCGCTGTGCCGTTTACGCCGGTGCAGGGCGCGCGCTTGCTGGCGCGGGATGCGACGGCACGCGCGGCGCTGGTCGACACAATGCTGGCGGTGGCGCGGCAGAGCGAGCTGTCATCGCTGCATGTGCTGTTTCCCACCGCCGATGAAGCCGAGCAATTGCGCGCCGCCGGCATGCTGCTGCGACAGGGCGTGCAGTTCCACTGGTGCAATCCCGGCTTTGCCAGCTTCGACGACTTTCTGGCCGCGCTGGAACAGAAGAAGCGCAAGAACATCCGCGCCGAGCGCCGCCGCGTGCACGACGCAGGCATCACCTTTCGCCACGTGTCCGGCGCAGCTGCGACGGATGCGGACTGGCGCTTCTTCCACCGCTGCTATCGCACCACCTACCGCGAGCATCACTCGTCGCCGTATCTGAACCTGGAGTTCTTCCGCCAGATCGGCCGGACGATGCCGGAAAACCTCCTGCTCGTGATCGCCTCGCGCGACGGCAACGACATTGCGAGTGCGCTGCTGGTGATCGACACGCGGCCCGAGGCGTCCGTCATGTACGGCCGCTACTGGGGCGCGATCGAGCCTCACCCCTGCCTGCACTTCGAGACGGCGTATTACCAGCCGCTGACGTACTGCATCGCGCACGGCATCCGCACGTTTGAAGGTGGCGCGCAAGGCGAACACAAGATGGCACGCGGCTTCGAGCCCGTGGCGACGCTGTCGGCACACTGGCTGGCGCATCCGGCATTTGCCGATGCAGTGGGCAGGTTCCTCGACCGCGAAACCGCCGGCATGAAAGCGTATCTGGACGAGCTGACGGACCGCTCGCCTTTCAGGCAACGGTCAGGATCGGACTAGCAGGGGAAAACGGCGGGACCAAGAAAGACGGCGTCCGCACGAACGGCGGACGCGGGGGTGAAGCTCAGTGCGCGGCAGGTTTCTGCTGGGCAATCATGCAGTGGGCAGCGTTCGAATCAACAGCCATGGAGGCCGATGCGACGGCACGCTCGCCGGCGTGGGCTGCGTCCGGCGGGCCCACCAGCAGCGCCCACACGGTGAATGCGGCCATGGCCACGGCGGAAAGCACGGGAACGACAACGGTCTTGTTCAACATCGCAGTACCAAGGGTTGGAGTCAAACTTGACGGGGAGTCTAGAGCGGTCGTTTCCGGTGGGCAAATGAGCGTTTCTTAAATCTCTGTGTAGCAGAACTACCGGGCGGTAAGTATGCAAATTCCGTGATGGATATCAAAAAACGCATACAAGACCCCATCCGGGCGCAGATGGCGAGCTGACGCGAGTCGACGCATTTCCGAGCATCACGCCGATGACCAATTCGCAAAGAAAAAATCCCGGCGCTCCATCCGGAGGCCGGGATTTGTCAGACATGCCGTACGGCGAAATCCTGAAATCGCTTACTTCTTATAGTTGGCAACGCCGTCGACGATTTCCTTGTGGGCTTCCTCAATGCCGCCCCAGCCTTCGACCTTGACCCACTTGCCGGCTTCCAGCGCCTTGTAGTGCTCGAAGAAGTGCTTGATCTGGTCCAGCAGGTTCTGGCCGACGTCCGACAGGTCGGTCATGTGGGCCGTGGCAGGGCTCAGCTTGTTGACAGGCACGGCAACCAGCTTGGCGTCCACGCCGGATTCGTCCGTCATCTTCAGCATGCCCAGGGCACGGCAGCGCACCACGCAACCATGGATAAGCGGGAACGGCGTGACGACGAGCACGTCGACCGGGTCGCCATCGCCCGACAGCGTCTGCGGGATGAAGCCGTAGTTGGCCGGATAGCGCATGCCGGTACCAACGAAGCGGTCCACGAACAGCAGGCCGGTTTCCTTGTCGGCTTCGTACTTGACCGGGTCGCTTTGCGCCGGGATCTCGATGATGACGTTGAAGTCGTTGGGGATGTCCTTGCCCGGCGAGACGTTGTTGAAGCTCATGGAAATGCTCCGGAATGCGCGAACTGCGTAAAAACGCGACGCAAATGGTTGGAAAGAAGCGTAAAAAACTGTCGGCGGGCATTATAGCCCCTCACACCCGGCCGCTTGCCCTACCCGGCGCGCGCCCGTGCGAAAATCGCGCGTTGCCGATCTTTTGCAGGAACCCCCATGCATGCCCAGCACTTCATCGCCAACCGTCTGATGTCGCCCGATTCGGGAATGCGCATCAAGGTGTTCGATCCGTCCGACGGCCAGTCCTTTGCCGAGATTGCGCGCGGCAACGCCACCGACATCAACGTGGCAGTGCATGCCGCGCGGCGCGCGTTCGAAAGCGTGTGGGGCCAGTTGGCGCCGGCCGAGCGTGGCCGTGTGCTGATGCGCGTGGCCCTGCGCCTGGCCGATCACGAAGAAGAACTGGCCCGTCTGGAAGCCCGCGACACCGGCAAGCCCATGCGCCAGGCGCGCGCCGATGCCCGCGCCGTCGCCCGCTACTTCGAGTTCTACGCCGGCGCGGCCGACAAGCTGCACGGGCAGACCATCCCCTACCCGGCCGATACCACCGTGCTGACCGTGCGCGAGCCGCATGGCGTGACCGCGCACATCATCCCGTGGAACTACCCGATGCAGATCTTCGGGCGCAGCGTGGGCGCTGCGTTGGCGGCGGGCAACGCCTGCGTGGTCAAGCCCGCGGAAGATGCGTGCCTGTCGGTCCTGCGCGTGGCCGAGCTGGCCGCCGAAGCCGGCCTGCCCGATGGCGCACTCAACATCGTCACCGGCTATGGCCACGAAGCCGGTGCGGCTCTAGCGGCGCATCCCGGGGTCAACCATGTGTCGTTCACGGGCTCCCCGGAAACAGGCAAGGCGATTGTCCGCGCGGCGGCGGAAAACCACGTGCCCGTCACGCTGGAGCTGGGCGGCAAATCCCCTCAGATCGTGTTTGCAGACGCCGATCTGGAAGCGGCCATCCCCGCCGTGGTGAACGGCATCATCCAGAACGCCGGACAGACGTGCTCCGCCGGCAGCCGCGTGCTGATCGAGCGCAGCGTGTATGAGGCGATGCTGGATCGGCTGGCAACGGTGTTCGAATCCATCAGGGTCGGCCCGTCGTCGCTGGACCTGGATTGCGGCCCGCTCATCAACCCCAAGCAGCAGCAGCGCGTGTGGGATTTCGTCTCGGATGCGCAGCACGCCAACATCCCGGTGATGGCGCAGGGCCAGGTGGTGCCCGAGGCGCCGGAAACCGGCTACTACCAGGCGCCGATGCTGCTGCGCGATGTGCCGCACACGCACCGCCTCGCGCAGCAGGAAGTGTTCGGCCCGCTGCTGGCCGCCATGCCGTTCGACACCGAAGCCGAAGCGCTGGCCCTGGCCAACGGCACCCCTTACGGCCTGGTAGCCGGCGTGTGGACGAACGACGGCGGCCGCCAGATGCGCCTTGCGCGCAAGCTCAGGGCAGGCCAGGTCTTCATCAACAACTACGGCGCAGGCGGCGGCGTTGAACTGCCCTTCGGCGGAACGGGCCAATCGGGGCACGGGCGCGAAAAGGGCTTCGAAGCGCTCTACGGCTTCACCACGCTCAAGACCATCGCCATCCGTCACGGCTAAGGCACAACGCAGCATTCCACCCACAACACGAGGAGACACCATGCGGCTTGCCGGCAAGATTGCCATCGTCACGGGCGCGGGTTCAGGCTTTGGCGAGGGCATCGCCAACACCTTTGCCCGCGAAGGCGCGCGCGTCGTCGTCAACGACTTGAATGCGGAGGCCGGTGAACGCGTGGCCAGCGCCATTCGCGTGGCCGGCGGCGATGCGCATTTCGTGCAGGCCGACGTCTCGAATGGCGATTCCGTTGCCAAGCTGCTGGGCGCCACGCTGGCGCGCTATGGCGATCTGCACATCGTCGTGAACAACGCCGGCACCACGCACAAGAACAAGCCGCTGCTGCAGATCACCGAAGACGAGTTCGACCGCGTGATGGCCGTCAACGTGAAGAGCATTTACTGGACGGCGCATCATCGTCCACTTCCGGGAGCGCGGCGGCGGCGTGTTCGTCAATGTGGCTTCTACTGCCGGCATCCGGCCGCGGCCGGGCCTGGTCTGGTACAACGCCAGCAAGGGCGCCGTCATCACAGCCAGCAAGGCGATGGCGGCCGAGCTGGGCCCGGACAACATCCGCGTGAACTGCGTGAACCCCGTGATGGGCGCCACGGGCCTCATCGAGCAGTTCATGGGCGTACCCGACACTCCGGAGAACCGTGCACGCTTCCTGGCGACGATCCCGATGGGGCGGCTGTCCACGCCGCAGGATGTGGCCAACGCATGCCTGTATCTGGCGTCGGACGAGGCCGAGTTCATTACCGGCACGTGTCTGAAGTGGACGGCGGGCGCTGCGTATAAACCCTGCCGGCGGGCGTCTTGGCGCGCCCGCCCGAGAAGCGCAGAATGCTGTGGCGGTTTTCCAGGCCGAGGTAGGTAGGTAACGAGGAGCACTCGGCCTGAACTCACAATAACGCTGGAGACCCGATGGCCATCACCACCCCACCCACCTCACCGGTCGGCGGCGCAGGCGCTGACGAGCCAATCCACAAGTGCATTTGAAGAAGCCACCTACCGCAAGGTGACGTGGCGACTGGTTCCGTTCCTGCTGCTGTGCTACGTGGTCGCGTATCTCGATCGCGTCAACGTGGGCTTTGCCAAGCTGCAGATGCTCAACGACCTCAAGTTCAGCGAGACCATCTACGGCCTCGGCGCCGGCATTTTCTTCATCGGCTACTTCCTCTTTGAGGTGCCGAGCAACGTGATCCTGCACCGCGTGGGCGCGCGCATCTGGATCGCGCGGATCATGATCTCGTGGGGCATCATCTCGGCGGCCATGATGTTCGTCACCACGCCGGCCATGTTTTACGTCATGCGCTTCCTGCTGGGCCTGGCAGAAGCCGGCTTCTTCCCGGGCATCATCCTGTACCTCACGTACTGGTATCCGGCGCAGCGGCGCGGGCGCACCACCACCTTCTTCATGACGGCGATTGCGCTGTCGGGCGTGATCGGCGGCCCCATCTCGGGCTGGGCGATGAAGGCGTTTGCAGGCGTCTACGGCCTGGCCGGCTGGCAGTGGATGTTCCTGATCGAAGGCATTCCTTCGATCATCGTGGGCATCTTCGTGCTGGCGTATCTGGACGACCGCATCAGCCACGCGAAATGGCTGACCGACGAAGAGAAGCGCTGCTCGCCCGCAACATCGCCGCGGAAGACGCCGAGAAAGAAGACCCGCCCATCCGTACTGTCATGGCCAGCCCGCGTGTGGCTGATGAGCCTGATTTACTTCAGCTTCGTGATGGGCCTGTATGGCGTGAGCTTCTGGCTGCCGACGCTGATCAAGCAGACCGGCGTGGCAGATCCGCTCTCGGTGGGCTTGCTGACAGCAATCCCGTACGGCGCGGCAGTCGTCGCGATGGTGTTGGTGGCCCGCAGCGCCGACCGTCTGCGTGAGCGCCGCTGGCACATCGCGATTCCAGCAGTGGTGGGGGCGGTCGGACTCGTACTGTCGGCCGTCTGGCACACCGATACCACGCTGGCCATGGCCGCGCTCACGCTCGGCACCATGGGCATCCTGACCACGTTGCCACTGTTCTGGAGCCTGCCGACCGCGTTCCTGGCCGGCACGGGTGCCGCCGCCGGCATCGCGCTGATCAACTCGCTGGGCAATCTCGCGGGCTTCCTGAGCCCCTACGCCGTCGGCTGGCTGAAAGACGCCACGCAGAGTACCGATTCGGGCATGTACATGCTGGCCGCATCGATGGTGCTGGGCGCGATCCTGACGCTTTCCGTGCCGGCACGGATGGTGAACAAATAGGCTTGGTCAGCAGCAACAAAAAGGCCGGGATGATCCCGGCCTTTTTCATTTCACGGCAAGCAACGCGCTTTGCCGATAGTGTCGCTGGGCGTCTTCCACCCGCTCCGTCTGCTCGAACATCTGGGCAAGCGCCAAGTGCGCATGGGCGCGCAGGTTGCCGGAGTGATCGGCGTCGGCGTACTTGAGCGCAGACTCCAGGTTCGACTGCGCCTTGCCCCAAAGCTGCTCCTTGAAGCAGAGCATGCCGAGCGTGTAGAACAGGTCGGCATCCACCGGATGCTGGCCAAGCCATTTCTCGGCTTGCTGGATCAGCGGCAGCGCCTTGCCCGGCACTGCGCAATCGGCGTAGCGGCGAATCAGGCGGCTATCCCAATGCGTCTTCAGACCGTCTTCGACGATGCGCTTGGCATCATCGGTACGGCCAAGCTGCGCGAAATACAGCGCCGCCTGCGAAGCGATGCGCGACGAGCGGCGCTCCTCGGTCGTCAGCTCGCGCCAGAAGCTATTCAGCGCATCGGCATCGTGGCGGCGCTCGGCCAGCAGCGTTTCGCACGCCATCTGCTTGAGGCGTGCAGCCAACACCGAATGGATGGCGTTGCGCTTTTCCAGGGCGCGCGTGAGGCGCAGCACCTCGCTCAATTCTTCAGGTGCTGATGCGCGCGCAAGGCAATGCGCTGCGCCTGAATCTGCCGCGAACCCTGCGATTGCAATTGCGCGATCTTCTCCAGCGCGCCTTCGGCATCGCGCGCATCGACCAGCAATTCCGCCATCGACACGAGCTTCGCCTGCTCGCGATCGGGCGAGGTGACTTCTGCCATCCACGCATCACGGCGCTCGGTTTCCTGCATGCGGTGCGCTGCGCGGGCGCCGATCAGCGCGGCCGTCTCGCGCTGAGGCTCCCAGGCCTGGGCCTCTCGCGCCTGGCGCTCCGCATGGCCGAAGCGCCCGGCAAACAGGCTTTCCATCGCTTCACGCAGCGCAGCCGATGCCTTCAGGATGCGGTTGCGCTCGCGATACGCCGCAGCACGCGCCGGCATACCGGCCACATGGTGGAAGAGCCGCATCACAAGATGCAGCACCACGAAGGTCGCCAGCAGCGCAGCCAGCACGAAGTTGAGCGACATCTCCACCCGGTACGGCGGGTAGAACAGCACGACGTTGCTCAGGTTCAGTTCCGTAAACAGCGCCAGCCCGACGGCGGCGGCAAACAGGAGCGCGACCCAGAATACCCAGCGCATGCTCACTCCTTGCCCGAACCGCGCACCGCGGCAAGGCTGTCAGCCAGCGTCGGCACCTGCAGCGTGCCAACCGTCGCGCGCACTTGCGACAGTTGATTCTGCACCGTGGTCACGCGCGGAGACTGCGTATCGAAGTAGCGCGCGAGCAGCGTATCGGCACGACCGAGATCGGCGCGGAACACGGCGTCATTGCGCGAGAGCAACGCCAGGCGCGCGTTCATCAAGCGCAGCTTGAGGTTTTCGCGCAGGAACCACGCCTGGTCGGAAGACAGCAGCAGCGCCTCCGTCTGATCGACGCGGCGGACCTGCACGATCTGGCCGAGTTCGCCGCGCACGTCGTTCCACAAACGCCCCCACCAGGCACGCACGCCAGCCGACCATCCGGCGTTTGGTTGCGTCGATGCAGCCGGCGCAGAGGCAGCCGCAGCCTGCGCCTTGGCATTCTTCGTGGGCTTCACGGCAGCATGCGGCGCCTGCGCAACCTGTTCCGCCTCCAACGGCTGAGCCGACGAGATGAGCGGCAGCGTATCGACCGCATTGATGGCGTCGTCCAGCCGCAGCGCGGCACCGGCCAGATCCAACGACGGCATCGCCTTGAGCTTGGCCATGTCACGCGATACCGCGCGGCGCACAGCGTTGAACTGCGGCTTGTCAAGCGTAGCCAGGCGCGCATCGACCGTTTGCAGCGCCGCCAGAGCACCGGCGACATTGCCCGTCAGCTGCAGTTGCTCGGCGGTGACTTCCAGCGAACGCTGGATCTCGGCGCGCTGCCAGTCGTCGCGGTTCCGCAGCAGGTCTTGATTGGCCTGTTCCAGGGCGGCCTGGCGGTCGCGCGTTTCTGCGGTGCGGGCATCCAGCGCACCGAATTTCTGCTGCAACTGGGAAACCGAATCCTGATCCGCACGCGACAGCACGCGCATCTCCTGCGCCAGGGCTTCGTTCGTCTGGGCGTGCTGGCGGATCTCGCGTGCAAGGCGCTCGTTGCGCACCTGCAGCGCGGCCACCGCCGCCACGACGGCCACCAGGACTACCCAAATCAACCAACCGCCGCGAGCGGGCGCATGGTTGACCGTCATGGTGGGGGCAAACGCGGCCGGCGGGGCAGCAGGCGCAGGGACAGGACTCGGCTTGGCCGCTGCGGGGGCTGGTGTCGGAGCAGGAGCGGACGAGGGAACGGGAGTCTGCGTCACAGTGGAAGAAGAAGTAGACGGATTGGGTTCAGCCGGCACCGTTGGCGAGCCATGCTCGGGAGCCGATATCGGCCCGGCCCAGGCGAGCACGCTGGCGAGGAGCCGGTCATCGCCTGCGCCGGTCAGCGTCACGTCGCGAAAACCCAGCGATTCGGCCTGCTCGACGATGCGTGCGTGCGAAGCAAAGCACGGCGCACCGTGCAGCGTATCGAGATCAGCAGGCGACAGATTGGCACGGGCCAGCTCATCGAGATTGCGGACAGCCTCGGAGCTGGTGAGCGTCCAGGCGTGGCGGGCCGAAAGCACGGCACGCAACGCGAGCCAG